>JBKJQK010000001.1:0-5167 GCA_046594095.1 Anaerolineae bacterium
GTCGTCAACTATGTGAACTACTCGCACGCCACCAAGTGCCAGGATCCGCAGGGCAAACCGGCGTATTGCGGGCCTTCGGGATTTCCCGGCACCGTCCCGCGCCTGTTCCATAATCTGGGTGCGGGCGGCGGGGGAATCCGGTTTGCAGACGTGACCGTGAGCGCGGGATTGGGAAAGCTGACCGCGCCCGGCCTGGGCGTGGTCTGCGCGGACGTGAACGGCGATCGGTGGCCCGACTTGTTGATTGCCAACGACGGGCATGTGAACTGGCTGCTGCTCAATCAGCACAACGGCACCTTCACCGAAGAAGCCGCCACGCGGGGCATCGCCTACAACGAAATGGGCGCGGTGCAGGCCAACATGGGCATTGCCCTGGGGGACGCCGATGGCGACGGTCTTTTCGACATTCTCGTGACCCATCTCAGCACCGAAACGCACGCGCTCTGGAAGCAGGGGCCGCGCGGATATTTTCAAGATCGGACGACGCTTTCCCGGGTGGCGGCTTCCGCCTGGCGCGGCACGGGTTTTGGCACCACCTTCAGCGATCTCAATAATGACGGCGCGCCGGACCTGGCCGTGGTGAATGGCGGCATCAAGCGACTGACCATCGAGGCCGCGCCGAAGGGAAAGGCGAACCGCGATGTTTTTTGGGACGGGTTCGAACAACGCAGCCAGATTTTCACCAATGATGGGAACGGGACGTTCACGGACGTGTCGGCGGAAAATCTCGCGTTCAGCGGCACCGCCGCCATCGCCCGTGGTCTGGCGTCGGGCGATCTCGACAACGACGGCGGGGTCGATCTGCTCGTCACGAGGATTGCCGCTCCGGCCCGGGTGTACCGTAACATCGCGCCGCGTGGACACTGGATCACGGTGCGGGTGGTCGAACCCACACTCGGAGGCCGTGATGCTTACGGCGCTGAGATCACCATCACCGCCGGCGGTCGCCGGCAGGTCGTCTGGGTCAACCCCTCTCAAAGTTATCTGTGCAGCAACGATCCTCGCGCCCACTTCGGCCTGGGGGCCAATGCCCGGGTCGAACAGATCAACGTCGTCTGGCCGGACGGCAGCGAAGAGCAATTCGCCGGCGTCGCGGCGGATCAAATCCTCACCTTGCGAAAAGGCTCCGGAACGCGGGTCACTCCTGTTCCGCCCGCCGCCCGAGCCAGATGAGCGCGCCTCGGAAACAGCAACGCCCCCGGGCTGCGGTCGCTGAACGCGCTCAGGCCGCGCCAACACTGAGCCAATCCACGGCCCGACTCGTTCGCTGGCGGCGACGTCGGTGGTGGTCCGCCGGCGGCGTTTTGCTCCTCGCCAGTCTCGCGGCGCTGCTGGCCTGGAGAGCCACCGCGCCGCCGCCACCGGTTGTAAACACAGGCGGCTTCGATCCCCTGGTCGCAGACGCCATCGCGCAAGCGCGACGAGCCGTCCTGACCTGGCCCCGTTCCGCCGAGAGGCGCGGTCAAATGGGCATGGTGCTGCTGGCCCACGAAGTTCGCGCAGAGGCGCGCGCGTGTTTTGAGCAGGCGTCCACCCTGGCGCCGCGCGAACCACGCTGGCCCTACTTTCTCGGACTCGCGCAATTGGTGGACAACCCGAGGGCCGCCGCGACGAATCTCGATCGCGCCGTCCGCCTTTTTCCCGAGCGCGAATCCACCCCGCGCCTGAAACTCGCCGATACTTACCTCACCCTCGGCCGCCTGGATGAAGCGGAAGCGCAGTACCGGCAAGTTTGGAATCGCGAATCCAATTCCGCACCGGCCGCGCTGGGCCTGGGCAAAATTGCCAATGCCCACGATCACCCCGCAGAAGCGGCCGAGTTTCTGGCTGCGGCCACGCGTGATCCTTCCACGCGCAAAGTCGCGCATCGTCTGCTCTTGAGCCTGAACCAACGGCTCGGACGAACCAACGAGGCCGGGCAAATCGCGCGCCTCCTCGCTGAACTGCCGAATGACCAGCCCCTGCCCGATCCTATTTTCGCCGCAGTGGAGAAGCTGAAAACAGGCGAGAAGACCTGGATCGATCTGGGCGACGAATGGATCAAGGCCGGACGAGCCGCCGAAGCGGCCCGCCTGTTGGAAAAAACCGTGCAGACTTATCCCAACTCGGATCGCGCGATGTTCTTCCTGGGCCGGGCGCGCCTGCGCCTCGGCGACATCACGGGGGCCGAGCAAATCCTGATGCGGGCGGTGGCCCTGGCACCGGGTTCGGTGGAAGCCCAGATGCAACTCGGGGTCGTGCGTTTGAATCGCGGTCGCGCCCGCGAAGCCCAACCCTGCTTCCGCGCCGCCAGCCAGGCCCAGCCAAACCTGCCCGAAGCCTGGTTTAACCTTGGGCTTTCCCTGGGGACAGACATCCACCGCACCGAGTCCATCGCGGCCTTCCGCGAAGCCATCCGCCTCAAACCGAATTTGATCGAAGCCTACCTCGGACTGGCCGTGGCGCTCCGGGCCGACGGACAGCATCAAGCCGCAGTGGATGAACTGCGACGCGCCCTCGATTTTCAGCCGGAAGAGCCGCTCCGTCGCAGGCTGCTTGAGCAATTAAAACTCGCCCGTCAGCCGTGACGCCAGGCCATGAAGCGAAACGCGGCAGCACGCAAAACGAATGAGGCGCCAGGCTCACCGCGATCCCACCGGCGGTGGACCGGGATGTTGGCGGCCGGAGCGGTGGTCGGAGTGGTCGCGCTCGCTCTGATCCTCCGGCGCAATTCCCCGGCGCCAGCGGGCGCCACGGCCGCGAACCAGCCCGTGACCTTTCACCGCGACGTGGCCCCCATCATCTACCAGCATTGTTCAACCTGCCATCATCCGGGCCAGGCCGCGCCATTTGATCTCCTCAGTTACGCCGACGTAAAAAAAAGATCCCGGCAGATCCGTGAGGTGGTTGAACGTAGAGTCATGCCTCCGTGGTTGCCCGAGCCCGGGGATGGACCATTCGTCGGCCAGCGTTGCCTCACCGCCGATCAAATCGCCCTCATCCAACGCTGGGTCGAACAAGGCGCACCCGAGGGTGCCGCCTCCGACGCGCCCGCCGCCCCCTCGTGGCGCGACGGATGGCAGCTCGGCACGCCCGATCTCATCGTGCAAATGACGCAGCCGTTTCCGCTCAACGCCGAAGGACCGGACGTGTATCGAAATTTTGTCATCCCGATTCCCACGACGGCGCGGCGCTTCGTGCGCGGCCTCGAACTGCAGCCTGGCAATCCGCGCATCGTGCATCATGCCTTCATGCGCATCGACCCCACGCGGGAGTCGAAGCGCCGCGACGAGCAGGAGCCGGGGCCGGGCTTTGCCGGACTGCATACCCCCACGACCGCGCAGACGCCCCCCGGCCAGTTCCTCAGCTGGCAGCCCGGCAAGTTGCCCACGTACGTTCCGCGGGGATTGGCCTGGACGCTGGAGACCAATTCCGATCTCGTCCTGCAAATGCACCTGCGCCCGTCCGGCAAAGCCGAAGTGCTTCAACCGTCCGTCGGCTTTTATTTCACCGAGGAAGCGCCCACGAATACGCCGTTCAAAATAGGCTTCATGAACTTCGCCCTCGACCTGCCCGCCGGCACGAGCGACCAGACCGTCAGCAACACCTACACGCTGGCCGCCGATGTGGAAGTGTTGAGCATCCTGCCGCATGCGCATTACCTTGGAAAAAGGCTGGAGGCCATCGCCACCCTGCCCGATGGCCGGACACAGCCGTTGCTGCGCATCCCGAGCTGGAACTTTGACTGGCAGGGTGACTACCTCTTTCAGAAACCGGTTTTCCTGCCGAAAGGCACGATGCTCTCGATGACCTGGAGCTACGACAACTCGACCAACAACCCGCGCAACCCGCACCTCCCGCCGCAACGCGTCCGCTACGGCCTGCAATCCGATGACGAGATGGCGGAGTTGTGGCTGCAAGTATTGCCACGCCACGCCAACGATCTGGCGGCGCTGGCGCGCTACGACCAGCCGCGGGTCTTCCGCGATGCCATTGCCTACAATCAATATTTGCTCGGCCTGAATCCCAGGGACTCCCGCGCGCACAGCGAAATGGGCAAGGCCCAGCTCTTCCTCGGCCAAGACGCGGAAGCCGCGACGAGCCTGCGCCAGGCCGCCGCGCTCGACCCGGCTTTGGATGAACCCCATTACTTCCTCGGGCTGATGGCCCGCATGCAGAACCAACTACCGGAAGCCAGGGCGGAATTCGCCGCCGCCGTCCGGCTGAATCCACTCAACGCCAAAGCCCAGGGCAACCTGGGGCTGGTCCTGCTCGACCAGGGAGAGACCGCCCAGGCCGAGTCACACCTGCGGGCGGCGCTGCGCCTCAACCCACAGGATCAGATCGCCAGGGAAACGCTGGAAGAGATGGCAAAAAAGCAGAGCGGTGGAGCGAACAAGAATCAGTGACCTGAGCTCCATCCCCGACCACGCCCAGTCCGAAGGCATCCAGCCGTGATCGGAGTGGTTGGAGATCCGAGCATCGCTCGGGCTGAGTTTGATGGGTTTTCCACCTCACACCGACGACAGGTCAATGCTTTGACCCGAGCGAACGCCACGGCCACGAGCGGAAGCGTCGGCTCTCTTGGACCAAATTCCGGGACCAGAACAGAAGGCTGGATTCGTGGGGCGCGGGGCTATAGCTTCCGCACCCATGTTCGACTTGATTCGTATCCAAATTGAAGCCGCTGCCCAGAAGTCCGCCCAACTGCGGAGGTTTCTTTGACGTCCCCAGCGCGCAGAGGCGCCTGACCGAACTCGAATCTTTGATGGCGGGGGAAAACTTCTGGGGCAACCGGGACCAGGCCCAGAAGCTCATTGATGAAGCCACCACGCTGCGGAAGAAGGTTGATCCACTGCTGGCCGCCGACAAACGGCTGGAAGATTTCCGGGTCATGACGGAGCTCGGCGAGGCCGAACCCGCCTCCCATCAACTCGCCGTGCAGCAAGAACTGGAACGCGACCTCGGGCGCTTTGGGAAAGAACTCGATCTCCTCGAACTCAAAGTCCTGCTCAACGGGCCGCACGACAAAAACAACTGCATCCTGAGCATCAATGCCGGGGCGGGCGGAACCGAGGCGCAGGATTGGGCGGAGATGCTCTCGCGGATGTACACGCGCTGGGCCGAGTCACGCGGCTGGGAAGTGGAAGTGACCGACGCGCTGCCCGGGGAAGGCGCGGGACTGAAG
>JBKJQK010000133.1:0-9365 GCA_046594095.1 Anaerolineae bacterium
CTGGTCGATGAGTATGAAGCGGCTCAGTTGGATGGCGGCCCGGGCGACCTGCCCGCGCGAGAACGCATCCTGCGCCGGTATCTGCGCCACAGCGGCCCGGTGCTCCGCGAGGCGGCCCTCGCCCGCTATCCCTTCGAGCCGGCCTGGCTCGACGCGACGCTGAGCCGGCTGACCGAGACCGGCGAGGTCGTGCGCGGGGCGATCACGGCCGCGGACCGGGACGAGGTCTGCGACGCGCATCTGTTCGAGCAGATCCACCGGCGCACGCTGACCCTGCTGCGCAAGGAGGCCCAGGCGGTCCCGATTTCAGCCTGGGCGGATTTCCTGGCCCGCTGGCAGCACGCCCATCCGGGCGGGCGGCTGCGCGGGCTGGATGGGTTGCGCAAGGTGATGCGACAGTTGAACGGGGTCGCGCTGCCGGGGCTGATCTGGGAGCGCGACGCGCTGCCGGCCCGGGTCGCCGGCTACGCCCGAGAGCTCGACGCGCTGAGCGGGGAACTGGTGTGGGCGGGGGAGGCGCGCGGCCAGGCCCGGCTGTTCTTCCGCGGCGAGGGCGGGTATTTACTCACCCCGCCGGATCCAAGCGCGCTGAGCGAGAGCGCGAAGGCGGTCGTCGATTTCCTGACCTCCGAGGGCGCCTCGTACGAAGCCGACCTGCGAGCCGGGCTGGGCCTGTCGGCCGCCGCGCTACGGGTCGCGCTGACCGAGCTGGCGATGGCCGGCTTTGTCACCCATGACACCTTCGACGCCCTGCGGCGGATGCTGGCCGACGACGGGCCGCGCGAGGCCGCGACCCGGCCGCTGAGCGGGCTCGAGGCGGAGCTGGCGGCCCGGATGGGCGCACGCCAGCCCCAGGCGGCGGGCACGCTGCGCCGTCCCCCGCGCGAAGAGATGATCAACGCCCGCCGGCGGGTCTCGGAACGGCTGGTCGGCGAAGCGGCGGCACAGCGTGCGACGGCGGAGGGGCGCTGGTCGCTGGTCCACCGGGCGGGGGTGTTGGGGCCGGCCCGCGACGATGCGGCGAAGGCCGAGGGATTGGCGAAGGCGCTGTTGGCCCGGCACGGGGTGCTCGCCCGGGAGAGCCTGGCCCGCGAGGCGCTGCCGTGGGAGTGGGGTCAGCTCTTCCCGTTGTTCGAGCGGATGGAGATGCGGGGCGAGGTCCGCCGCGGGTATTTCGTGGCCGGGCTGTCGGGAGCGCAGTTCGCTCTGCCCGAGGCGGTCGAGTTGTTGCGGGCGGCGGCCGCATCGGCCGATCCGGCGGTGGTTCTGCTGTGCGCGGCCGACCCGGCCAACGTATATGGGAGCGAGACGTTGGACGCGCTGCGTTTCGCGCGGGTGCCATCGACGCATGTGGCGTTGTTGGGCGGCCGTCCGGCGGTCGTGTTTGCCGACAACGGCGAGCGGATCACCACCTCGGCGGAGGTGTCAGCGGAGGTCATTACCTCAGCGTTGGCCGCCTATGTCGCGCGTCCCAATGCCCCGCGGAGGATCCGGGTCTCGGCCTGGAATGGCGCGGATGCGCTGGGCGGCCCGGGCGCGGCGCTGTTGAAGGCAACCGGATTTGACCGCACGCCGACAGGGATGGAGCGGGGGTAGCGGACCCGGCCGGTCAAACCGATCAGCAACGCCGTCACCCCGTGGGACTCAAAACCATGGCGATCGCCCGGACGATGAGGCGGTGCTCGGCCGCATGCATGCGGGAGGCAAATGTTTCCAGCGTGTCGCCTTCCGCGACCGGGACGGACTCCGTGTCCACAACCTGGCCCGCGTCTACCTCGGGAATGACGAAATGAACCATGCACCCGGTGGAGACCGCTTCCCCGCGCACGGCCGCCTCGAACGTGCCGCGCAGGCTGTCCTTGCCGGCCAGCACGCCCGGCAGGGCCGGATGCAGGTTGATGATCCGGCCGCGAAAGACATCCAGAAAGGCCGGGCTCAGGATTCGCATCCAGCCCGCGCACACGATCAAATCGGGGGCGTAGGGCAGGATGCTGTCAGCCAGAGCGCGATCGTAGTCCTCGCGCGACTTGCCCTCCGCCGTGAACGGCCGGGCGGGGACACACAGCGCCGGCACGCCGGCCGCCCGGGCCCGCTCCAGGCCACACGCAGAGGGGCGGTCCGAGACCACCCCCGCCACTTCGCAGCCAGCCAACGCGCCAGCGCGGATCGCATCCAGGATCGCCTGTAGGTTGCTGCCCGAGCCCGACACCAGCACCACCAGGCGATGTTTCACGGCTGCAGCACAACCGCCGGGCCGGCCCGGCGCGCGATTGCGCCGACGATGGACCCTTCGCCCAGCGCGGCCAGGGCGCGATCGGCTTCTTCGCGCGCCACCACCAGGCACATCCCGACGCCCATGTTGAACACCCGGTGCGCCTGCTCGGTGCCGATCCCGCCCAACGCCTGAAGAATAAGACCAAAGATCGGCGGGACGCGCCAGGCGCCCGGCTGGAACACCGCCGCAAGATCGTCGGCCAGGATGCGGGGCACGTTCTCGATCAAGCCGCCGCCCGTGATGTGGGCGATGCCGCGAATCTCGATGCCGGCCGCCTGCAGACGCGCGACGGGCTGCAGATAGGACCGGTGAATGGCCAGCAAGGCATCCCCGATGCTGGCGCCAAGGTCCGCGCGCGGGCCCTGCCAATCCATGCCCGCCAGCGCGCGCCGGGCCAGGGTGTAGCCGTTTGTGTGCAAGCCGTTGGACGGCAACCCGATGATGACATCCCCGGCCGCAATCCGCGAACCGTCGATGGCGCGGGCCCGATCCACCACGCCGACGATGGTGCCCGCCACATCGATCTCGCCCTCGGCATACACGCCGGGCATCTCGGCGGTCTCGCCGCCCAGCAGCGCGAGGCCGTTTTCGCGGCAGGCCGCGGCCATCCCGGTCACGATTGTGGCGGCCTGCGCGGCGTCCAGCCGGGACGCGGCGATGTAATCCATGAAGAACAGCGGGCGCGCGCCCTGAGCCAGGATGTCGTTGACGCAATGGTTGACCAGATCCTGGCCGATCGTCTCCCAGCGCCCCAGGGAGGCCGCCACTTTGGTCTTGGTCCCGACCCCATCGGTGCTGGCCACGAGCACCGGCGCGTCCATCGCCTTGAGCGCCGAGGCGTCGAACATGCCGCCAAAGGCCCCGATCCCGGCCAGCACCCGCGCGTCGTGGGTGCTATGGACCGCTTCTTTCATGAGCGCGACGGCGCGACTGCCCTCGCTGATGCTCACGCCCGAGCCTGCATAGGGGTCGGTCATGGTGTTTTGCCGATGTCGGCGCGGAAGCGCATCCCGTCGAAGTGAATGCCGGCCACGCCCGCATACGCGCGCGCCAGCGCCTGGCCGAGGTCGGCGCCCGTGGCGGTGACATCAAGCACGCGCCCGCCGTTGGTGACCACGGCCCCGTCGCGCATGGCCGTGCCGGCATGGAAAATCGTAACGTTGGGCATCGAAACATCCAATCCGCGAATGGGGACGCCCTTGCGATATGGACCCGGATACCCGCCCGAGGCCAGCACCACCGTCGCCGCCGCCCCCGGCTTCCATCGAATGCTGTCCGGGTCAAGCGCGCCGTCGACGCAGGCAAGCAGCGCGTCGACCAGGTTCGAATCCAACAGCGGCAGAATGACCTGCGTTTCGGGATCGCCAAAGCGGCCGTTGAACTCGAGGACCGAGATCCGCTCGCGCGCTCCGGACGCTGCCGGCAGCAGCATGAGCCCGGCGTAGAGCACGCCCACATATGGCGTGCCGCGCGCGCGCATGCCGTCCAGGACAGGCTGAAAGACGGTTCGCCGCGCTTCCTCGAGCAACCCGGCCGAATCGTCCGGGACTGGCGCGAAGGCGCCCATCCCGCCGGTGTTAGGGCCGGTGTCGCCATCCCCAATCCGTTTGTGATCGCGGGCGGCCGGCATCAGGGCCGCCCGCGCGCCGTCGCAGAATGCCAGCACCGACAGCTCGCGCCCGCTCAGGCGCTCTTCGACGATCACCCGGCCGCCTGCGGCGCCGAATTCGCCCGCGACCAGAAGGCGATGCAGCGCATCCTCGGCCTCCGCCGGGCCGTCGCAGACAAATACGCCTTTGCCGGCGGCCAATCCATCCGCCTTGACCACGCAGGCGGGCGCGGACGCGAACGGCAGCGCTCGCGCGAATTGCCGGGCGGCCTCAAACGAATCGAACAGCTCGAACGCCGCGGTCGGCACGCCGGCCGCGCGCATAAATGTCTTGGAGAAGGCCTTGGAGGCTTCGAGTTGCGCGGCGGCCTTGACCGGCCCGAAGGCGCGCAAGCCTTCGGCCTGAAAGGCATCCACGATCCCGGCGGCGAGCGGCGCTTCCGGGCCGATGACGGTCAGATCGATCGCGTTTTCGCGGGCGAAACCGAGCAACCCGGCGATGTCGTCACTGGCGATATCAACGTTGTGCGCGCGCGTGCCGGCGTTGCCCGGCGCGACAAACAACTGGTCCACGCGCGGCGACTGGGCCAATTTCCAGGCCAGCGCGTGTTCACGGCCGCCGTTGCCGGCGATCAGGATGTTCATACCTTGTAGATGGTCTTGCCCCGGTCGTCGTCGAAGAGCCAGGGCGGAATCGAGATCGGATAGCGGCCCGAGAAGCACGCGGCGCAAAACGAGGACTGCCCGCTGGCGAGAGGGGCGCTGCCCTCGGTCGCCGCGCCTTCGACACCATGGGTGGCCTTGAGCAGTCCCTCGAGGCTGAGAAAGGCGAGCGAGTCCGCGCCAATGTGTTTGCGAATCTGCTCCACATCCAGATTGTGGGCGATCAGCTCCTTGCGGGTGGCCATGTCCACGCCCATGAAACAGGGGTGACGGACAGGCGGCGAGGAGACCCGCATGTGGACCTCGCTGGCGCCCCCGTCGCGGAGCAGCTTGGTGAGCGGCCCGGCGGTATTGCCGCGCACGATGCTGTCATCGACCACGACCACCCGCTTGCCGCGCAGGTTCGACGACAGGGTGTTGTATTTCAGATGCACGCCCAATTTGCGCAACTCTGTGTCCGGCTGGATGAAGGTGCGGCCGATGTAGCGGTTCTTGATCAGCCCCTCGCTGTAGGGGATGCCCGACTCGAGGCTGTAGCCGATGGCGGCCGGCGTCGAGGAATCCGGCACGGCCACGACGATGTCGGCCTGGGCGGGCGCCTCGC
This sequence comes from Anaerolineae bacterium, assembly GCA_046594095.1. GTDB lineage: Bacteria > Chloroflexota > Anaerolineae > J036 > Brachytrichaceae > Brachythrix. Next base: position 5,152 of record JBKJQK010000133.1, read on the forward strand.
GCGCGAGCTGGCGCCCGGCCCGCTGGCGCGACTCGTGGATGACCTGGCCGTCCAGAATTGTGTCCGGCCGCGCAAAATAGACGTGCTCGAACACGCACAACGCCCGTTTGGTGGAGGCCCGGCTGATGGTCGAGGTCACCCCGCTCCGATCCAGGCGCAGCACTTCGCCCGGCTCGATCTCGCGCATGAAGCGCGCGCCCACCGTTTGGAGCGCGCAGCTCTCGGAGGCGATGACAAAGCCGCCATCGAGCTGGCCCAGGCAGAGCGGCCGCAGGCCAAGCGGATCGCGCGCGGCGTAGATGCCCGTGTTGGTGATCATGGCCAGCGAGAAGGCGCCTTCCAACACCCGCATCATGGCCTGCAGGCGGGCCATCCACTCATCGTCGCTGGTCACTTCGCCGGCCTCCCGGGCGCTGCGCGCCGCTTCCTCCCAAATCGCGGGCGGCGCGGCCAGGGCCTGAGTGAGCACTTCGCTGTCCGAGGTGGACGAGAGCCCAACTCCGCGTTGCAGGAGCAGCCGGCGGAGCTCGAGCGCGTTGGTTAGATTTCCGTTATGCGCCACGCCCAGCGGGCCGTTGATGGTCTCGATGAGATACGGGCCCGCGTTGCGGACATGGGACGAGCCGGTGGTCGAGTAGCGGTTGTGGCCGATGGCGTGCGTGCCGGTCAGCGGGCGCAGATTGGCCTCGGTGAAGACCTGCGAGACCAGCCCCATGTCCTTGTGGACGTAGGCGGCGCGCCCGTCGCTGGTCGCGATGCCGGCGCTTTCCTGGCCGCGGTGTTGGAGCGCAAACAGCCCGAAGTAGGTCAAACGGGCCACATCCCGCCCGGGCGCGTACACGCCGAACACGCCGCATTCGTCGTGGGGTTTGTCGTCTTCGAAGGTGATGTTCATGCCATCAGCGGCCGCTGTTGAGATCCGAATCGTCGCTCAGAATTTTGTCGGCGGCTTGCTTCTGGAAGGCCACCACCCGGTCGCGCACGCCCGGGTCGCTCAGCCCGAGGATCTTGGCCGCGAGAATGGCGGCGTTGACCGGCTCCAGCACGACCGCCGCCGCGACGCCGGCGGGCAGGCGCAACGATGAGAACACATCCGCACCGCCAAACGCCTCGCCCGGCGGCGGGCAGGCGATGACGGGCGCGCTGACCTGCGGATCGGCAAAACCGCTGAGCGCATTGCTGCGCCCGGCGATCGTGATGTAGACCTTTGGCCGGGGATCGCGCTCGTACTGGCGCAGGATCGCCAAGGCATGCTCGGGAGTTCGATGGGCGCTGCCAACCCGCAGGACGACCTCGACCCCAAACGCGGCCAGCGGCGCCGCGATCTTCTTCGCGTGTTCGAGGTCTCCGCGCGAACCCATCAGGATGACGGCGAGTGATTTCATGGGTATTTGCTCAGGTTGCGGGCGATCCGTTGTTGGGCCGGCAGCTCGCCCGGCAAAAAGCTCAGCCCGGTGAGTTTCTCGTACGCGGCGATGTAGCGGGCGGCGACCTGGGCGATGACCTCGGCGGGCATCGCGGGGGGCGTGCCATCGCCCGTATAGCCGCGCGTCGCGTACCACTCGCGCAGGAACTCCTTGTCGAAGTTCTTCGGCGCGGCAGGGTCCGCCTCGTACGACTCGCGCGTCCAGTAGCGCGATGAGTCGGGGGTGTGGATCTCGTCGATGACGGCCAGCGTTCCGTCGATCAACCCGAACTCGTACTTGGTATCGACCAGGACCAGCCCGGCCTCGCGCGCCACGGCCTGGCCGCGCTTGAAGAGCGCGATGGCGGCGCGCTCGACCTGCTCCCACAGCCCGGGATCGATGATCCGCCGGGTCAGGATCTCCTCGCGGGTCAGCCGCTCGTCGTGGGCGCCCTGTTCGGCTTTCGTCGTGGGGGTGATGATCGGCTCGGGCAGCGCGTCGTTCTTGCGCAGGCCGTCGGGCAGCGGAATGCCATACGGCTTGCGGTCGCCGGCCGTGTAAAGCGTCCACAGGGCGGTCTTGGTCACCCCGGTAATGTAGCCGCGGACGATTACCTCGACCGGCAGCGTTTGCGCCTCGCGCGCGATTGTGACGTTGGGATCCGGCACGGCGATGACGTGGTTGGCGACGATATCCCGGGTCCGCGCGAACCACCACGCGCTGAGCTGATTCAGGGTCTGGCCCTTGTAGGGAATCGCGCCCAGCACAACGTCAAACGCCGACACACGGTCGGTGGTGATCAGCGCGCGCGCCCCGCCGGCGAGGGCGTACATGTCGCGCACCTTGCCGCTGGTCTTCGGCCCGAGGCCGGCCAGGTCAACCGACTGGAGCGCATGCGGGACCGCCTTGATTAATTCGTCCTGACTCAACATGTCGTGTCTCTCCTGCGCGTGCGCCGGGAAGGCGCATCACGCGTTTCTGAGGCCACTCTGCGCGGCCCGGCGGGCGCTTTATGCGTTTCTGAGGCCATTCTCGAACAGGCGCAGCCCGCCCAGACCGGCCTCGCCCCGATGCCAGCGCGGATGTTGCCACGGGAAGATGTGATTCTCCGGATGCGGCATCAGGCCGAGCACGTTGCCCTGGGCATTGGACAGCCCGGCGATGCGGCCGGCCGAGCCGTTCGGATTGTCGGGGTAGGCCCCGCCGGCGTAGCGCAGCGCGATCCTGCCCGTGGCCTCCAGCGCGGCCAGGGCGGCGGCGTCCCGGGCGACCAGCCGGCCCTCGCCGTGCGCGATCGGGCAGTAGATCGGCTCGCGCATCCCGCGGGTGAAGAGTGAGACGCTGGCGGGCTCGGGCTCGAGCGTCACCCAGCGGCATTCGAAATGCCCGCCTTCGTTGTAGGTGAGGGTGATGGCGCGTTCATCCAGGTCGAACAGCCCGGCTTTGGCCAGCGCCTGAAAGCCGTTGCAGATGCCAAGCACAGGCCGGCCCGCTTTGACGAAGGCGGCCAGATCGCCGCCCAGGCGCTCGCGCAGGTCGAGCGCCCACAGCACACCCGCGCCGAGGTCATCTCCATACGAGAACCCGCCGGGCAACACGAGCATGTGATAGTCGGCCAGTTTGCGCTCGCCCGCAAAGAGCTGGTTGACGTGGACGATCTCGGGGTCGCCGCCGGCCAGTTCGACGGCCAGGGCCGCGTCATGGTCGCGATTGGTGCCATTCGCATGCAGGATGAGGACGCGCTTGCGGGTGGCGGGCGGCGCAGCGCGCGACCCATCGTCCCGCCCCGCAGGCCGCGCCGCGCGCGAGGGTTCGGGCGCAAGCGCGCCGCGCCAGGCGAGTTCCAGGGCCGAAATCGGCGCCTCGATGACGCGGGCGCCGTCAACCCCCAGCACGACCAGGGATGCGCTATCGGTCACCGCGCCGATGCGCGCGCAGGGGGCGCCGGCCAGCGTGCGCTCGAAATCCGCACAACGTTCCGGCACAACCTCGACCACGAAGCGGCTCGATGATTCACTGAAGAGCAACACCCGGTCGTCGTTCGAGTCAGCGCGCAGAGCGGAAAGATCGACCGACGCGCCCAGGCGCCCGGCCAGGCACATCTCCGCCACGGCCACGGCCAGGCCGCCTTCGCTGCAGTCGTGGCATGCGCGCACATGACCGGCCCGGATCGCGGCGTGCAGCTGGCGCATCCGGGTGAGCGCGCCCGGCACGGGCTGGGGGACGAGATCGCCGGCCTGCCCGTCCCCGGCAATCGCCGCGGAGTGGCTCATGCCCAGCTCGTCGCGGGTGTCGCCCACGAGATACAGCGCGTTGCCGTACCGCTTCAGGTCCATGGTGACGGTCTGATTCACGTCCGGCACGATCCCGAGGGCCGAGATCAGCAGCGTGCCGGGAATGGCGTGCTTGACGCCGTCCGCGCCGGCATATTCGTTGTTGAGGCTGTCCTTGCCTGAGATGAAGGGCGTCCCGTAGGCCAGGGCGGCGTCGTGGCAGCCGCGGGCGCATTCGACCAGCCCGCCCAGGCGGTCGGGCAGGTTGGGGTTTCCCCAGCAGAAGTTGTCGAGGATGGCGATCCGGTCGGGGTCGGCCCCGACGGCGACGGCGTTGCGGACGGCTTCGTCGATGGCCGCCCAGGCCATGGCGTACGGGTCGCGCTCGCCATATTGCGGGCAGATGCCGTTGGAGATCGCGACCCCCAGGCTCGAGCCGGGGTCGGGCGCCAACACGGCCGCATCGCCGGGCCCGTGATTGGCCGCCCCGACAAAGGGCTTCACCGCGGTCGCGCCCCGGACCTCGTGGTCGTAG
>JBKJQK010000223.1:0-10652 GCA_046594095.1 Anaerolineae bacterium
TGGCCCAGGTCCGGATAGGCGTTCCCAAACCCGTGTGAGCAGCGCGTCCTTGACTGCAACATCGATCAGCAGGCGCCCCAGCGCGCGGCACCACTGACCATTCAGGGTCGTAAGACCCGCGACCACGCCTTGAGCGGCCAGATCGAGGTCCGCGTCGGCGCAGACGATCATCGGGTTATTGCCGCCCAGCTCGAGCTGAAGCGGCTTGAAGTCGGCCGCGCAGGCCAGGGGCGCCCATTCGCTGGGCTTGAGGATGGCCGAACACCCGGCGGCAAGGGCATTGGCGATCTTGTGGGCGGCCAGGGGGGAGGGCGCGTTCCACGGCACAATCAATGCGGCCGGCCCGAGCGGGAGGCGCAGGATCTCGACATCGCCGCGTTTGCCCGGGAGGACTTCCGGATGCGCGGTCCTTTCCTGGAGAATCCCGGCCGCGGCTCGGAAAGCGAGATGGCAAATGACGCTCACGAAGCGGGTGAAGCGCAAGGTGACCCCCGTGGTCGCGGACTCGAGTCGGGCGATCTCCTCCAACCGCGACTCCATATGAGCGGCCATAGCTTCGAGGGCGGCCAGGCGCGTCTTGGGCGGGGTGCGCGACCAGCCCGGGAATGCCCGCGCGGACGCGGCCAGGGCGCGTTCGATTTGGGCGGGTTCGGTCGCGCGCTGCGGCTGCAGGCGCTCGCCAGTGTTCGGGTTGCTGATCCACGCGTCGAGGATGATCCCCGGCGCCGATCGCGCGCCGTCGATGTAGTCGATGGGGTTCGGAAGCATAGGACAGCGAGTTTACCCAATCGCCCGGTACAATCGCCGCACAGGAGATTCAATATGGGACTACAGGCAATTCGCGGTTTGTTTTTTGAGGAGTTCATCCTCGGCGATAGCATCAAGTCGCAGTCGCGCACCGTTACTGAGGCCGACGTGGTGGGTTTTGCCGGCCTGTCAGGCGACTTTAATGAGATCCACGTCAGCGAGGCCTTTGTCAAGGGCGAGCGCTTTGGCCGGCGCATCGCGCATGGCGTGCTTGGCCTCAGCATTGCCACCGGTCTCGCCTTTCAGATGGGCTTTCTGGTCGGCACAGTTGAGGTGTTCCGCGCCATCGAGTGGGAGTTTACCGGGGCGATCTTCATTGGCGACACAATTCATGTCGTTGCGGAGGTCTCGGAGACCAAACCTGTCCCGCGTCTGAACAGCGGCAAGGTTGCGTTCAAGGTCAGCGTCCTCAATCAGGACGACAAGGTCGTTCAGCGCGGCGTCTGGACGGTCCTGATGAAGATGAAGCCGCAATCATGATCGTCATTGGGCTGATGTCCGGCACGTCGGCCGACGGCGTGGATGCCGCGGTGGTCGAGGTGTCCGGCGGCGCGGCCCAGCCGCGTTATCGATTGCTTAAGCACGTGCTTCTCCCGCACGTTGATGCCGTTCACGACGAAATCCTGGCCTGCGTTCGGCCCGATGCTGGCACGGTCGATCGAATCTGCGCGCTTAACTTTACGTTGGGCGAGGCCTTTGCGGCCGCCGCTCTCGATGGCGCGCGCGCGGCCGGGATTCCCCGGGACAAGATCGACCTGATCGGCAGCCACGGGCAAACGATGTGGCACCTCCCCGGGCACAGCACGCTTCAGATCGGCTCGCCGGCCGTAATCGCCGAGCGCACCGGCGCGACTGTGATCTCGAATTTCCGCGCCCGCGACATGGCCGTTGGCGGGCAGGGCGCCCCGCTCGTGCCATATGTCGACGCGCTTCTGCTGCGCCATCCCGCCTTGACCCGAGCCGCCCAAAATATCGGCGGAATCGCGAATGTGACGTACTTGCCGCCGCGTGTGGACGGACCGCAGACTGCCTTTGGCGAGGTTTTCGCCTTCGATAGCGGCCCCGGCAACATGCTGATGGATGACGCCGCCCGCCGGGCGAGCAGCGGCGCGCTGCAATACGACGACGGGGGCCAATTGGCCGCCCAGGGCACAGTCGATGGCAGCCTGCTCGAAGAGCTGATGGATCACGATTTCATGCGCGCTCCGCCGCCCAAGACAACCGGCCGCGAGGTGTTTGGCGCGCAGTATGGCGCTGAAATCTGGGCCCGCGGACTGGCCCGCGGCTTGAGGGCCGTGGACGTGGTGGCCACGGCGACGGCTTTCACCGCCACGTCGATCGCGGTTGCTTACCGTGACTTCCTGCCTGTAATGCCGGATGAGGTCCTGGTCTCGGGGGGCGGGGCGCTCAATCCGACCCTGATGGCGATGCTCGAGCGCCAGCTCAACGATTTCGCCCCCCCGGGGAAACACGTGCGTGTGATGCGCTCGGATGAGGCCGGCATCCCGGTGTTGGCCAAGGAGGCCTTCGCTTTCGCCATCCTGGCCGCCGAGACCTGGCGCGGCCGGCCAGGCAATCTTCCCGCGGCGACGGGCGCGCGCAAACCGGTCGTGCTGGGCGATATCACCCCGGGAGATCGCTTTCCCTTCGATCGATTGCCGGAATAACGGAGCAAAGAAAGCCATGACCCAGTCCCTTCCGCTGACCGAAACGGTCAATCCCAACACAAACGACATCGACAGCCTGCCGGCGATCGATATCCTGAGGCGGATCAATGCCGAGGATCAGCGCGTGCCGCAGGCGGTGGCCGAGGCCATCCCGGCCATCGCCCAGCTCGTCGACGGCCTGGTCGCGCGGATGCGCCAGGGCGGGCGGCTGATCTACACCGGGGCCGGCACGTCCGGGCGCCTGGCGGTGGTGGATGCCAGCGAGATGCCGCCCACGTACAGCGTCCCGCCGGGTCTGGTCATCGGGCTGATCGCGGGCGGGCCGGGAGCCATGTTTCGCTCGATGGAAGGCGCCGAGGACGATCCTGAGCAGGGCCGGGCCGACATCGCCGCCCTCAACGTCGACGCGCGCGACACCGTGGTTGGGGTGGCGGCCAGCGCCCGCACGCCGTATGTGGTCGGCAGCCTGGTTGAGGCCCGTGCCCGGGGCGCGCTCACGGCCAGCCTGTGCTGCTCGGCGCCGCCCTCGTCTGTCCACGCTGCGGCCGATATTCAGATCAGCCTGCTCAGCGGGCCGGAGGTCGTGACCGGCTCGACCCGTATGAAGGCTGGGACCGCCACCAAGCTGGCCCTGAACATGATCAGCACCACGGCCATGATCCGGCTGGGCAAGACCTACGGCAACCTCATGGTCGATCTGCAGGCCTCCAACGTCAAGCTGCGCGACCGGGCGCGGCGCATCGTCGAGGCCATTACGGGCCTGCCCCGCGACGAAGCCCAGCGACTACTCGACACCTGCGGAGACGCCAAGACCGCCATCGTTGCAGGCCTGCGCGGGTGCGACTGCGCCGAGGCCCGCGCGCGTCTGGCGAGCGCGGGCGGGCAGGTGCGCGGGGCCATTCATGGATAGACCATGCGAGAGATCGATTGACGGTGGTGATCCATGTCCACGCCCGTCTTAGCCACCAAACTGTATGTCCCCCAGCCTCGGCCCAAGGCTGTCCTCCGCCCCCGCCTGATCGAGCGGCTGAACGAAGGCTTGTCATCGGGATGCAAACTGACCCTTGTCTCGGCACCTGCCGGATTTTGGAAAACCACGCTGGTCAGCGAATGGATCGCCCATTGCGGGCGACCGGTCGCCTGGCTGTCGCTTGACGAAGGGGACAATGATCCCCCCGCTTTTTAGCATACCTCGTCGCTGCTTTACAGACGCTCGTCCTGAGCAACACTGAAGCGATTACGGTGAGTATTGGAGCCGGAGTCGCGGGATCTCACCAATCTCCTCAACCGCCATCGATCGAGTCGATTTTGACAACCCTGCTCAATGCAATCGCCAATGTCGCTGGCAATTTCGTCCTCGTTCTGGACGACTATCACAGTGTTGATTCAAAACCAGTAGACAACGCGCTCGCCTTTCTGCTCGAGCACCTGCCGCCGCAGATGCACCTGGTCATCACAACCCGCGAGGATCCCCAATTCCCGCTGGCCCGCTTGCGCGCCCGGGGACAACTGACCGAACTGCGCGCCGCCGAGCTGCGCTTCACCCCTGCCGAGGCTGCCGAATTTCTTAACCAGGCGATGAGCCTGCAGTTCTCCGCAGATGATATCGCCGCGTTGGAAGCCCGCACCGAAGGCTGGATCACCGGTCTGCAACTGGCCGCCCTGGCATTGCAAGGGCAAGTTTCGCCGCCGGGACACCTGGACAAAACCCGCTTCATAGAATCTTTCACCGGCAGTTTCCGTGTTGCGCTGGATTATCTTGTCGAAGAAGTGCTGCAGCGACAGCCGGAACCATCCGCAACTTTCAGCTGCAGACCGCCATCCTTGAGCAGCTCAGCGGGCCGCTCTGCGATGCCGTCACCGGGAGTATGGGGAGCGCGGCCATCCTGGATACCCTGGAGCGGGCCAACTTGTTCATCGTCGCGCTCGACAACCAGCGCGAGTGGTACCGCTATCAACATCTCTTTGCGGAACGTCTCCTCACGCATGTGCGGGAGGAACAGCCCGGCCAAATTCCGCTCCTGGGCAAGCGGGCAAGTGTCTGGTATGAACACCACAACCTGCCCGCCGAGGCGATCCAGTATGCGCTTGGCGCCAGGGATTTCGAACGCGCCGCGGGGCTGATTGGGATGGTCTACCCGGTAATGGACGCCTGCTTTCAATCGGCCACATTGCTCGGCTGGGTGCGAAAGCTACCCGAGGACGTCGTGCGCCGATGGCCGGTACTTGGTGTTGACTGTGCCTGGTCGCTGTCGGACGGTGGCGAGTACGAAGTCAGTTTGATCTGGCTCCTGGACGCCGAGCAACGTCTGAAAGGCCCAGCGGACGGGATGATGGTGGCGGACGAAGGGCAGTTTAGCTCGCTGCCAGCCAAGATCGCCCTGGTCCATGCCAGTTGCGCCCAGATCCAAGGCGATATCGAAGGCACGGTGAAGTGCGCCGAACTGGCGCTTCAACTCAGTCCTGAAGAGGACTCATACAACCACACCATGGCGGCGGTGACCCTGGGGATGGCCTACTGGACTCACGGCGACGTGAGTGGAGCCCAAAGGGCATTGTCTGTTTGGATCAATTACTGCCAGAAGGCGGGCAACATCAGTTTTGCAATCGTCCCCGGCGGCTACCTGGCATGAATCATCGCCACCCAGGGGCGCCTGCGCGAAACCGAAAAAACCTACAAGCAGTCCATCCAACTTGTCACAACGCGTCACCCATCCGTGCGCCACGTAACAGTCGGTCTGTATCTGGGTTTGGGTTTGCTGTACTACGAGCGGGGCGATCAGCAGTCTGCCGTCCAGCAACTGGGCACATGCGCGGAACTGGGTGAGCAGGCGTTGCCGGACTGGCCCCGGCGCTGGCGATTGGCCCAAGCCCGTTCGTGAGAGGCTGAGGGCGATCTGGAGACGGCGCTTGACCTTCTGGATGAGGCAATGCGCTTGTATGTCAGGACTGCCGTTCCGGAGTTCCAGCCCATTGATGCCTTGAAGGCGAGGGTGTGGCTTCGGCACGGCCGGTTGGGCGAGGCCCTGGCGTGGGCGCCCGAGCGCGGTCTGTCAGCCCAGGAACGGTTGAGCTACCTGAGGGAGTATGAGCATATAACGCTTGCCCGGGTGCTCATCGCGCAGCACAAGAGCGATCCGCAAGCGGGCGCCATCCCTGGGGCCATCGATTGGTTGCAGCGCCTTCTGCAGGCGGCAGAAGCGGGCCAAAGGATGGGCAGCGTCATTGAGATCCTGGTGACGCAGGCGCGCGCGATCCAGGCGCACGGGGATGTCACCCAGGCTCTCGTGCCCATGGAGCGTGCTTTGTCCATGGCCGAGCCGGAGGGCTATGTGCGCAACTTTGTGGATGAGTGCGCGCCAATGGCCAAACTGTTATCCGAATCCGCTGAGCGTGGGATTCTGCCGGGCAAAACAGGCAGGTTAATCGCTGCATTTCAGGCTGAGCCGCAGACGGGCAAAGGGAAGCCTGATCTGCCCAATGCCCAACGCCTGATCGAACCATTGAGCCTACGCGAGTTGGAAGTGCTGGAGCTTATGGCCCAAGGGCACTCGAATCGTGAGATTGGCGAACGGCTTTTTCTGGCGGTGACTACCGTCAAAGGTTACAACCAGAAGCTCTTTGACAAATTGCAGGTTCAAAGACGGACCGAGGCGATCGCGCGGGCTCGTGCGTTGGGTCTGTTGTGGCCCAGACGATCGCGTTCTCTTAAAGAGAGTTTTCTGGAGTGATAACCCCGGCGGAGCCGGGTTTTCACTCCAGATGGCGGTTTTTGTGGCGTTTCGCCGGTCTTCTTCCCGCTTCACACCAGAATAATCCCCCAGGGAAGTACTTTGGTATCTATGCGTTAGTACCACGCTTCGGATACATTCCTTGCGACTTGAACACGTGGCGCAGTCGGCGATGACTGGCCACAACAGAAACAAGGCGATGTCAAACGTAAGCGCGCGAATACCGGCCCCAGGTCAGCCTGTGGCCTATCAGATCAGGCTCAAGGGCCATGTGGGGTCGCAATGGGCAGACCGGTTTGGCGGCCTGCGCATCGCGCTCGAAGACAACGGCGATACGCTCTTGACGGGACCGGTGATTGACCAGGCCGCGCTGCATGGACTGCTGAAAACAGTGCGCGACCTTGGCTTGCCGCTGATCTCAGTGAATCCCGTCGTGACCGGGCCGCCGGGCGCGATCGGGATGGCGTTGACAGACGCGACAAATCACAGGCGGGCGCACCACAGGAAATCACGACAAGGAGAATACAAATGACCGCAACTGGGAAGATCACAGAACGGACTGATACGAAAGCATTGCTCTCGACCCTGTGGATCATCGTGATGATCAACATGTTGAAGGCGGATATCCTCTCGCTGTTCATCCCCGGCGCGCTCGATGAGGTGGCGAGAACCGCGGCGGGCGCTGGCATCCCGATCCTTCAACTGATGCTGTTCGGCGCGATCATGGGCGAACTTGCCATCATCGTGATTGTTCTGTCCCGCGTGTTGAAGCACAGAGCGAATCGCTGGGTCAACATCGTTGTGGGCATCGTCAGCATTGCCTACAGCTGGGCTGGCGCCGCGACATATCCCCACTACACATTCATCGCCAGCGTTGAGACTCTCTGCCTGCTGTTCATCATCTGGACGGCCTGGAAGTGGCGCAACCCTGCGGGTTAGCCTGGCAGATGCGCCCGCGGCCCCTTCGACCTCAAGCTTCAATCGAAATCTAGCGCGCTGGAGACATTGACTCTCAAGCGCTCCAATCTTGAAATCAAACCACGGAGAAAGAACCATGAACGCAGTGATCCATACAAAATTCGGCCCAGCCGAAGTGCTTCATCTTCAAGCGGTGGAAAAGCCCGCCCCGAAAGCGAATGAGGTCCTCGTCAGGATCCATGCGACAAGCGTTGTCAAGGAGGATCCGGACATGCGGGCATCCCCAGGTTTCAACGGGTTTTCCAAGCCCAGACATCCGATCCTGGGTCAAGAGCTGGCCGGAGAGATTGAATCCGTCGGCAAAGACGTGACCCGATTCAAGCCGGGCGACCAGGTGTCCGGCATCGTCATGTTTGGCGCGTATGCAGAATACAATTGCATGCCTGAAATCTGGGCGCCGACATGGTGATTGACTACACGCGGGAGGACTTCGCCAAAAACGGCGAACGCTATGACATCATTTTTGACACGGTCGGCAAGCATTCGTTTTCAGACTGCAAAGGCGCGCTGACGCAATTGGGCATCTTTCTTGCGACAGTCCCTACGCCAATGACAATGCTTCAAGCGTTATGGACGGCAAAGGGCGGCGGCAAAAAGGCAAAGTTCGCTGCGACGGGATTGCGGCCGGCGAGCGCCAAGATCAAGGATATCGTCTTCATCACGGAGCTGATCGAGGCGGGGGCGATCAAGGCGGTCATCGATCGATGCTATCCGCTTGCCCAGATCGCCGATGCGCACCGGTACGTCGAGAAAGGGCACAAAAAGGGAAATGTGGTGATCACTGTCGAGAAGCTATCCTAAGGGAATGATGGTATGAAAACGTCTCGAAGCAAGGTGCTGTTGAATGCGTTGGTCGTCTGCCTCATCGGCTTTGCCGTCGACATGATTCCGGCGTTTGTCGTCGCCTTCGGGCTGGCTTTCGAAATGGGATCCCAGCGGCAAAGTTCAGCCACCATCAGCGCGACAATCGGCCAGAAGATCGCCGCGGTATATGCGGAAAACGGGTTGCCGCAAGTGGGACTGATCATCATTGTCGGATTGCTGGTGGTGTGGCGTGTCCCGGCGGCAAAGAGAGCGAGCGCGTAATTGTTGCGCGTCCGGGATGAACTGTCGCGCTTAACCTTGCACCCAGCGCAGCGTCACGCTGAGCGCAAGCCGCCCGCCAGGCGCCAGGGCTGGCATGCCGTCCGGGCCGCCCTCGCCCCGGGCCATGGCCGACAGCGCGCAGGTCGTGGGCTCAAAGGAGACCGACGGTTGATCGGCCGGCGCGTAGACCGCCAGGGCCCGGACCCCCGCGGTGACGCCCAGTTCGATCGCGGGACCGCCGCGGGCGGCCCGCAGACGCGCAATCGGGGCGTCTCCCGCGTGCGGGATAAGCTCCAGCATCGCCCTGCCCAGCGGCGGCGACGGCACGACTTTCGCGGGCGGCGATCGCTCCGCCACCAAGTCCTCGCGCTGCTCTGCCAGCGGCGCAACCGGGAAATACGGATGCAGGCCCAGCCCTAGCGGGGCCGGATCGGGACCGCGATTGACGGCCTCGAACTCGATCCGCAGGGCGCCCGCTTCGAGGCTGAAGCGCGCCCGCAGATGAATCTCGAAAGGGTAACCGGCGCGCTCAGCAGCGCTCAATGCCTTGGGCAGGCCGAGCGCCAGCTCGACCGCGCCGGCGGTTTGGCGCGTGACGCGCCATGGGCGGTCGTGGGCGAAGCCGTGGGCGAAGTTTTGGCCATCAGCCGCATTCGGCGCGAGCCTGTATTCGGCGCCGCGCCAGGCGTAGCGTCCGCCGGGCAGGAGGCCCGGAAACGGGGCCAGCAGCGGAATTCCGAATCGTGTCGGCCTGGAGCGTAATGCATCCGGCCCGGCCGAGAACAGCAGATTCACCCACCCGCCGGCCCGCTTGACCGCGAAAGCAATGCAGTTCGCGCCAGCCGCCGGGGCGATCCATGCCAGCGCGGCCCCCTGCGGGTCGGTGAGCTGGATCAGGGCCGAGTTGGCCCAACCGGACGCCGGGCATTCCGGCAGACCGGTCATGCGAGCAGGGCCAGCAGGGCCGGCGCCTGGCCCCAGGCAAAGACCCCGAGCGGGCGGGCGCCATAGTGGGCGGCATCCGCGCCAACGGGCGTCGAATCCGATGTGCCGGTGAACTCGCCAGCCGCATTGAAGAACACCGCCAGATGATCACGAGCCCGATCCGCCATCGCCCGATGGCGGGCATCGACCTGCCCGCGGGCGACTGCCTCGCCCACCCCCAGCGCCACGAAGGCGCCCACTGAGGATTCGATATACGTCTCTTCGTGATCGACCACTGTCCGCCACAGGCCCTCGGATGTTTCGGCGCGGGCCAGCCCATCCACCAGCGCGCCAAGACGTTCGCCGATTTCGCGCCGCGCCCGGTGATCGGCGGGCAGCCACGCGAGGGTGTCAGCCAAGCCCAGCAGCGCCCAGCCCTGGCCGCGGCCCCAAAACACCCGGTTGGCCTCGCCCGTCGCGTCGTTGAAGCCGTGCGAGAACAGTCCGCTCGGGTCTTCCTGCAGCACGCGGGCGTGCGACAGCAGAAGGTCGACCGCCAGATCAGACCAGCGCGGGTCGCCGGTCGTCGCGCCCAGCCGGGCCAGAAACGGGCCGGTGAGGTGCATGTTGTCCACCCACACCTCGTTCTCCCAACCGGCGAGATCGGGGCGATGGATCCGGGCCCCGTGCCGGCCAACCTTGAGCCGGGCAAGCAATTCGCCCAGCTCAAACGCACGCCGCATCAGCGCCGGGTCGCCCGTTCGGTCCAATTCCATGAGCAACGGCAGCCCCGGGGCCACGTGCGAAAGCGGGTTGGTTGTCAGCGCGGGGTGTTCGTGGGCCCACCTGCGAATGAGCTCGGCGGCGATGTCGGCCGGCGGGCCGCCGCTGCGGAGGAGCGCCTCCATGGCGATGCTCTCGCCAAAGCCCCAAACCTTGTAGCGCAGGCGCGCCAGCGCCGCGGCGATCAATTGCGGATCCATCGTCATCGACCTCCGGAGCAAGCGTTATTGATGGTCTTTGCCGGTGGTTCTTAGCGCGCCGCGCCGGGCTTCCAGGCCATGCCCAGCGGCAGCAAGGGCTCCAGTTCTTTCAGGAGCTGATCCAATTCGCGATGATTCTCGGCGTCCAGCTTTCCGGCGCCCGGCACCCGGGTGCGCGGATCGGCGATCACCCCCCGCCGCCATAGCACTTCCTTGTAGATCGTGAACGAGTACATCGCTTCGTAGTTGAGCAGGGTGAGCAGGAGGGTGTGCAGCCGGCGCGCCTCGGCCATATCGCCGCGCTCGAGGGCCGCCCAGACCAGGGCATGCGTATCGACGGCTTCGCAGGCCGGCATCGTCCCGCACGCCCCGCGGCGGAATTCCTCAACCATGTAACGGCCGGCCATCCCGCCCATCATGCCCTTGACCTTGTTCCCGGCCACCCGCTTGACCTCGGTCATGACCTGCGGCGCGTA
>JBKJQK010000281.1:0-3609 GCA_046594095.1 Anaerolineae bacterium
CTCGAAGCGGCTCTGGCGAGTGCCGCCAGATAGGCCGTTGCTGATCGCGCTGGATTCACCCGCCTCGTCGAGCAGTGATTTTGAGAACGTCTGGTCGCCAAAACAACCGGAGGTGACGGCGTTGGAAATCCGAAGCGTTTGGCCACCGAAACCCGGAACTGCCCAGTACCCGGCCGTGCTCGCAACCGCGTGGTCATACAAGGCGCAACCCAAGCCCGCGGCGCCCAAACTGCTCCAGCCATCCTGGCCATTTATGGCGCCAATCGAGTAGGTGGGCGACTCAAAATTGATTGGTCCGACTGTATCCGCGCGCGCCGATTGCGGCCCGCCGACCGCCAGCAGGAGCAGCGCTCCGGCAGTGACGAGGTAGTTAATCTTCTGCAACATTTCGATCCTCCAAGACAATGCATGAACCTTGAGACTCAACCACTCGAGTGCCAGAGGCAATCGAGTATCACTCTGCTGTGCTAGCGCCTCGCGAAATGAACAACGTTCAGACCAGATGTACTTCGATTCTCCAAATCCAACCTCCTTTGCCGTTGTGAACATAATCGGCGACCAGGCGCAAAACTACTGCTCTATAGTCAACAAGTATACACCGACACAGCCGGTCGCCCAGCGGAAGGTCTTCATCCCGCGCATAACGGCTGGATCGGTTAAGGCCGCTCGACGCCGCCCATGAGCCCCTACGGCTCCGGATGGACGCCCGGCTCGAGAAGGCCGGATACGAGCGGGCGCCAACGGGCAGAAGCTCAGGTTCGCGGGCGCCGCGCACAACGCAGTGGCATGGCATGAGCGCTTCCGGTGGACGGTCACAGGGATTCCTCACGCGCCTGTTTTGCCCGGGCCTGCCAGCGCTCTGTGGGCGCGTTCGGATTGACAGCCGCGAGAGTGCGCGGGCGCCAGACTGCCCCGCCGCGCGCCATCTCCGGGCTGAGCAAGACCCGAACAGAGCGCGGGTTGGCGAGAAGGCAAGGATGACGAAATCGGGCAGACAATAAGGCCCATGAATGCGCCAGCCATCGCCCCCTACGGCTCGTGGAAATCGCCGATCACATCGGCCGTTGTCGCCGCCAAATCCACCCAGACGACCGAGGTCGCCGTTGACGGCGCCGATGTGTACTGGATCGAAATGCGCCCCGGCGAAGGCGGCCGGCAGGTCATCGTCGAGCTCCTGCCTGAGGGCAGGACGCGCGATCGCACGCCGCCCGGCTTCAATGCTCGGACTCGCGTCCACGAATACGGCGGCGCGGCCTTTGTCGCCGCCGACGGCGTGGTGTGGTTCAGCAACTATGACGACCAGCGGCTGTATCGCCAGGCCGGCCACGGCGCGCCCGAGCCGATCACGCCGCCCGCCCCCACCCCGGATATCAATCTGCGTTATGCGGACGGCGTCCTCGACCGGGCCCGCAATCGCCTCTTGATGGTCCGCGAGGATCACACCGGCCCCGGCGAGGCGGTCAATACAATCGTCGCCGTCAAGGCCGATGGCGACCCGGATGGCGGGACCATCCTTATCGCCGGCAACGACTTCTACGCCGCCCCGCGCCTGTCCCCCGATGGGCGGCGCCTGGCCTGGCTGACCTGGAATCATCCGAATATGCCATGGGACGGCTGCGAGTTGTGGGTGGGCGAACTGGACGCGGCCGGCGCCATCACCTCGCGCGCGCGGATCGCCGGCGGCCTGACCGAATCGATCTTTCAGCCCGAGTGGTCTCCGTCCAGCGAGCTGCACTTCGTCTCGGATCGGAGCGGCTGGTGGAACCTGTACCGCCTCCGCGCCGGGCAGATCGAATCGCTCTGGCCCGTCGAAGCCGAATGTGGCCACCCGGCCTGGCAGTTCCGGACAAATACCTATGGATTTGCCAGCGACGGCCGGATCGTGTGCGCCTGTGTCCAGGATGGACAGGGGCATCTGACGATTCTCGACCCGAACAGTGGCGCGCTTGCGCAGGTTGGCGAGGACTTCACCGTTTTCCAGCACGTCCGCGCGCACGGCACACGGGCGACGATGCTGGCCGGCTCATCGCCCCAGCCTACCGCCGTTATCGCGCTGGACCTGGACACGCTGACCGTCACCGCGCTGACGGCGCCGGGGGCCAGCGATGCCGTGATCGATCCGGGCTACTACAGCATTCCCCGCTCCATCGCCTTTCCGACGACCGGCGTCGAGACCGCCCACGCCCTGTACTACCCGCCGGCCAATTGCGACTTCACCGCGCCGGAGAACGCCCGGCCGCCGCTGATCGTGCGCAGCCACGGCGGGCCGACCGGGATGACAACGCCGGCGTTCAGCCTGGGCGTCCAGTATTGGACCAGCCGGGGCTTTGCCGTCGTGGATGTCAATTACGGTGGAAGCGCCGGCTATGGGCGCGCGTATCGCGAACGGCTGCGGGGGCAATGGGGCGTCGTCGACGTCGACGACTGCGCAAACGCCGCCCGCTATCTGGTCGACCAGGGGCTGGCGGACGGAAAGCGGCTGGCCATCGAGGGCGGCAGCGCGGGTGGTTACACCACGTTGGCCGCGCTGGCGTTCCGGGATGTCTTTCAGGCCGGGGCGAGCCTGTTTGGCTTGAGCGAGCTCGAGATCTTCCTCCGCGAAACACACAAGTTCGAGTCGCGGTATCTCGAGGGTTTGATCGGTCCCTACCCGGTCCGGCGCGATCTGTATGCCGAACGCTCGCCGATCAACTTCGCCCGGCAAATCTCGGCCCCGGTCATCTTCTTCCAGGGCGATGAGGACAAGATCGTCCCGCCAAATCAGTCTGAGCTGATGTTCAACGCCGTCCGGGAGCGGGAGATCCCGACCGCTTATGTGCTCTACAAAGGCGAGCAGCATGGCTTCCGCAAGGCTGAGAACATCCAGCGGACGCTGGACGGACGGCTGTATTTCTACGCGAAGGTATTCGGACTTGTTCTCGCGGAGGCGGTCGAGCCGGTGCAGATCGAGAATATGTGAGCTAAGTCTCGGCCGGTTCGTTCACGCTTGCGTCGCGCTCCCAGCCCTCGTTTTGCAAGACGATCCGCTCGAGGGCGGCGGCCCCGCCATTCGCGTCGAGCTCCGATAAGGCCACGTAGTCCGACACCCAGCAGCGATACACCTTCCAGACCTTGACGAGCTGGCCCTGCTCGTTGAGCAGTTCCACAATGACGTCCTTGCGAAACGTCTTGAGCGACATCTCGCTGCCATGTCCGGCGCCAAACAAGAAAGACTTGTTCGCCCAGTCCTCAAAAGCGGTGTCGTGGGTGACGCCGCGGTCGATCGTGATCGGATCGAACGCCCATGCCCCGGGCGAGATCCGGATGGTGCTGGGGTCGTCGCCGACCCGCCGGACGACCGGCGTGGTTGAGCGGCGCAACGGGGAAACCCGACTCACGCCGGGGATGACACGCCCATCCCATTTGACCCGGAACTTGAAGTTCTTGTACGGATCGAATCGCTGCGGATTGACGGTGAACTCGGCCATGTTTGCCTCC
Organism: Anaerolineae bacterium; assembly: GCA_046594095.1. GTDB lineage: Bacteria > Chloroflexota > Anaerolineae > J036 > Brachytrichaceae > Brachythrix. The sequence continues at coordinate 3,478 of JBKJQK010000281.1, forward strand.
AAAGCCCCGGGACAGGGGAACTACACCCAACTGCAAGGTCCATTATGCGCTTGATCTCCGATCGATAAACCCGCGAATGGCGCGCTTACGCCCCCATTACGTATCCCTTGCGCGGCGGCGCAAGCGCTTGAC
>JBKJQK010000313.1:0-14387 GCA_046594095.1 Anaerolineae bacterium
GGCTTTACGACCTGGGCCCATCACATGTTTGTCAGCGGCATCGCGCCTGAAGTGGAGCGCTTCTTCATGTTCACCACGATGGTGATTGCGGTCCCGACCGGGGTCAAGATGTTCAACTGGATTGCGACCATGTGGGGCGGTTCGCTGAACCTGAAGACGCCGTTGCTGATGTGTTTTGGATTTCTGTCGACCTTTGTCATCGGCGGCATCACGGGCGTCATTCAGGGCGCCATCCCCGTGGACGCGCAGTTGCATAACTCATACTGGGTTGTCGCGCATTTCCACTATGTGCTGTTTGGCGGGAGCGTGTTTGGGATCTTTGGCGGCATCTACTACTGGATGCCCAAGTTCACCGGCAAGATGCTGGGCGAGAGCCTGGGCAAGCTCCACTTTTGGCTGATGTGGGTGGGCTTCAACCTGACCTTCTTCCCGATGCATATCCTTGGCTTGCTTGGCATGCCGCGCCGGATTGCCGTCTACGGGCCCGATCGGGGCTGGGATACGGCGAACCTGCTGGCCACAATTGGGGCATTCACCATCGCGCTGTCGGTGTCGGTATTCATCTACAACTTCGCCACGCTCGCCCGCCGGCCCAAGTCGGAGGAGAACCCGTACGAGGGCAACACGCTGGAATGGGCGACCGACTCTCCTCCGCCCGAGTACAACTTTAAGAAGGTGCCGGTCGTAACCAGCGCCCGGCCCGTGTGGGAAACCCGCACCGGATTGAAGGACGTCCAGCATTAGCGCCACTGCGGGCGCGAGCATATGAATTACGACCTTCCGCTTTCCGGGTCGTCCAGGCGCTGGAAGCAGGCTCTCGCGGATGCGGTCTCCCTGACTAAACCCAAGGTGGTTGCGCTGTTACTGTTGACGACGGTTGCGTCGATGTTCGTAACGCCGCGCGGGCTGCCCTCGCTTCCGCTCATCCTGGTGACGATCCTGGGCGGCTATCTGATGGCCGGCGGCGCGAGCGCGGTGAACATGGCCTACGACCATGACATCGACAAGGTGCTCAGCAATCGCACCCGGATGCGCCCGGTTGCCGCGGGACGGGTCTCGCCCGGGGTTGCGCTTGGATTTGGGTTGACGCTCGGAGCGTTGTCGTTTGTCGTCTTTGCGATTTTTGTCAACCTACTGGCAGCGGCGCTCTCCCTGGCGGGCTTCTTCTATTACACCGTGATCTACACGATGTGGCTCAAGAGAAGCACGCCACAGAACATCGTGATCGGGGGTGGGGCAGGCGCAATACCGGCCCTGGTCGGTTGGGCGGCCATGGCGAACTCGCTGGATTGGACCGCGGCCGCATTGTTTGTGGTTGTCTTCATGTGGACGCCCCCGCATTTCTGGGCGCTGGCCCTGATGCAGACGCGCAACTACGCCGCCGCGAACGTGCCCATGCTCACGGTGGTGGCGGGCGAGGCGGAGACTCAGCGCCAGGTCTGGATCTACACCCTTCTTCTCATTGCGCTCACGCTGGGGCTCGTCGCCCTGGGAATGTTCGGCCTGATCTACCTCGCTGGCGCGTTGGCCACCGGCGCGGTGTTCGTCTGGCGGGCATGGCAGGTCCGGGGCGACCGGTCCCGGGCGGTCGCGCTCAACCTGTATCTGTATTCGATGGCCTATCTCGCGCTGTTGTTCGGTGCGATGGCGGTCGATCGCGTTGTGTATCGAGCCCTGGCGGGCTAAGCGGAGATTCCTAAACGATGATTCCAAAAGCGAAGGAACGACAGGCGTTTGTGGTTTTGCTGATTTGCCTCGGGCTGATTGCGCTGGGTATCACCCTGGGCGTGATCTGGACAAACATGTACGCTATTCGGTGAGGAAAATAATGGATACGAACACAATTAACCCGGCCCCGGCCGGAGATGAGCACGAGGAGCACATTCACATGCCCTCGCCGAGCTGGTCGCCGATCATATTGGCCCTTGGCATGGCTCTCCTTACGTTTGGCGTGTCGCTGGCCAGCATTGTCTTTGTCCCGCTGGGCGCCGTAGTCACGCTGGTCGGCCTGGGGACGTGGATCTACGACGAGATCAAGAACGCCTCGGCGGAGCAGCACGGGAATTAGTTATTCGCCGCGGTCCGGGCGCGGCATTGCGGCGCGAGGCCAAGGGGCCTGGCGGCGGTTCAGGGCACAACGTTAATGACAAGCACGAGAGTGATTGAAGGCATGTCCTTCCGATCCCGCGCGAACACCGGTTTGCTGGGAGCCATTGCGCTGATTGTGGCCGAAAGCATGTTTTTTCTCGGAGTGCTTTCAGCCTGGTATTACCTGCAAGCCACCAGCCTTGGTAACTGGCCGCCGGCCAATCTGCGGCCGCAACAGCTTACCCTGCCGGTGATCAACACCCTCGTGATCTTGATCAGCGCCGGGGCGATGGCCTGGGGTGAGCGAGGGATTGCCGCCGGCGATAAGCGCCGGCTCACAATTGGCGTGGCGATCGCGGCCGGAATTGGGCTGCTGTTCATGACCTTGCAGACGATTGAGTTTGCCGGGCTCGGCCTTCGGGCGCAGGGAAGCAGTTACGGGTCGATGTTCTTCGCCCTCCTGGTATTCCACATCATCCGCGTTTTTGTCGGGGTGGGGTGGATGGCCGTTGTGCTGATTCGGGCCGCAATGGGCCAGTTCGACCAGAAGCGCCGGACCGTTGTGCGCGCCTGCGCGATGTACTGGTATTTCATAACCGCGATCTGGCTTGTCGTCTTCGTCGTGCTGTATTTGTTGTAGGCGGTCCATGAGCGCGCGCCGGGCAGTTGTCTTTGTCTGCATTGCCGCCATTCTGGCCGGGCTCTTTGTGCTGGCGAGCGCAGGGCTATCGCGGCTCATGGCGACCGCCGGCCTTGATCGGGTCATCGATGTGGCCGCCGACAGCATTGCTCTGCCGCTCGACGCGCAGGGTCTCGGCGCGCAGGTGATCGAAGGGGCCATCTACACGGTTCGGGTGCAGCCCTATCCGCCATTTGCCCGCTTGCCTGTCACGGTCAGTCTGGTCGTCATTTCGCCCGACGGGCGTTTGCCCGTGTTTTCTCCATCGGTGGCGGTCTCGGCGCCAGATTCGACCACGGGCGCAGGCGCGCCAATGCGGCGACTTGCCAGCGGAGGCTATGAATACTCGGGCGCGCTGTTTCCTGCCGCGGGTGCCTATCGGCTCACGGTCGATGCTCCCGTGGGGCCGGGCGCCGAATATGCCATCCCCATAGACATCATCGTTCGATAGGCTTTGCGCGGCCCCTTGGGTTTGGGCGTGGAGCGTTTCCTGGGACGGTTGCTCCGCGTGCCACTCTGACCAGCAGAGTTGTATGATTGCGCTTCTGTTGGCCCAGGTCGGGCCATGCACGATCAACCCATGCGCCAATTACTCAAGAACAAGGCTCTGTGGAGCCTGACCCTCGGCCACTTCAGCATTGACTTGTTTTCGGGGGCGCTCCCGATCGTGCTGTTGTATCTCAGAGACACGCTCAACCTATCCCTGGAACAGGTCGGCGTCGTCATCGGGCTCTATTCGATCTCGACATCTCTGGCGCAGCCCTTGTTCGGTTATTTGAGCGACGCGATGGGTGGGCGCTGGTTCGCGGTGGGCGGATTACTCTGGATGTCCGTCCTACACGGCGTGGTCGGGTTTATGCCGACTTACGAGACGATGTTGCTGGTCGCGGTCGTTGCCGGTTTGGGCTCAGCGGCATTCCATCCGCAGGGCGCCAGCGGCGCCAATGTCGCCGCGGGAGACCGGAAACAAGCCGGTGTGGCCATGTTTATGGTAGGCGGCAATACCGGTTATGCGATTGGGCCGCTCCTGGCCGGCTTCATCCTCGGCGTGTTCGGCACGAAGGGTACCGCCATTATTGCGGCGATCGGCCTGGTTATCACGCCCATCCTCTACGCGCTAACCGATCCGAAGTATGTGCCGATCACGGCCCCAGTTTCGCGCAAGCAGGCCAACTGGAGGATCGAGCTCAACCCGGCCTTCACAACGGTGGCGGTTTTGGCGCTGGTCGGGGTGATGTCTTTGCGAGCCTGGTCGCAGTCCTCGTTCACAAGTTTCGTCCCGCAGTACTACACGATTGTGGCCGGTTTCACCCACCAGGAAGCCGGCACCCTGTCATTTCTGATGCTGCTCGCGCTCGCGGGGGGCTCGTTCACCGGCGGGATGATCGCCGACCGGATCGGGCCGCAAAGGGTGATGATCGCGTCGCTCTTGGCGACCGCGCCGTTGATGGCGGTCATGATCCTGCTTGGCGACTACCGGGCCTTCTTTATTGCCCCATTTCTGGGATTTGCCTCGGGTGCCGCCTGGCCGCCCATGCTCGTCATGTCGCAGACGCTCTTTCACAAGAACGCCGGGGTTGGCACCGGGATTGCCCTTGGATTCGTTTTTGCGATGGGTGGCGTGGGCACCAGTCTGACCGGCTGGCTAAGCGAGCCGGCCCGCCTGGGACTGCTCATGGCGATGCTGTCACTGGCGGCGCTGCCGCTCCTGAACGCGGTGTTGGTTCTGATGCTGCCCTCTGAACGCGCCCTTCGCAACGCCGCCGAAGTCGCGCGGCCGGCCCCGCGGGGGGCGTGACCCGGATTTCATTCCGGCGACAGACACGCCGGATGCGCTAATATTTGGCCCAAATGACTTCTTAGGCGCGGCGCAGCGCCAGCCATAGCCGCGCGTCGTAGATCAGCCCAAATGCGGCCAGCAACGCGGCGACCGGGGCGCCACCCAGGGCGAACAAGAGGGTGCTGGCCGGGAAAGGCAGTAGTGCGGGGCTGACCATACCCGCGGCGGCGGGCACCGCGAGTCCCTGGGCGATGGTGACCGGCACAATTACGAAGACGATTTGCAGCAATAGCGCCAGGCCGCGAAACGCCCATACGCGGGCGGTGATCAGCCAGAACCGTCCGGCGCTCCAGCGGATTGACGCAACCAGGCTGGGAAACGCCTCGCTTGCGCGTACTCCGAGGGTTGCGATGGCCCTGAACCGAAGCAGCCCCTCCGCCGCGACAAACACGCCGATCCCTCCGATGGCCGCCAGCCAGACGGTCAAATCGAGGGCTTCAAAGTTCCGCCCGAGTTCCGACCACGAAGCATACGTGCCGCCGGCCCGCCGCAACGAATAACGCACAAAAATATGCAGTTCCGTGAATGGCGGCCCGGGATCGGGCGACAGCGCCCCGATCGTCCTGGCTACCGCGGCACGGAGCATTTGGGCAGGGTCATTCGACACGCGGCCGATGTTTGACTGATCCAGACGGACGTCGCGCAGGAACAGGGTGAGGCCGATCACCGCCACCGTGATGATCAAGCCATAGGCGATTACCGCCACGATCTGGGGCACGAAGCTGGAAAGGCCGGCTCTTAAGGCGGCTCGGCCCGTTGGACGCGTTTCGGCGGGTTGCAGGGCAACCCACGTTATCGCCGCCCGCGCAATGACACTTACCGTCGCGCCGAGAATCGCCTGGACGATGAGTTGAATATAAGTGTTGTTGGCCGAAGCGCCCACGTAGCTTCCCGTCCGGGCGTTAACGTCTATGGTCAGGCCGAAGTTGATGGCGGCGCCAAGCAAGCTGGCTCCGGCCAGGCCAATCATCGACAGCCAGAACAGAGACCCGGACCTGGCCGCCGCAATGTGAAGGGTCTCGCCAATCAAATGGCGGAAACTCAGGCGCGCGTCTTCACCAGCGGTCTCGCGCGGGCGCAGGTGCCCGGGAAGACTCAATGGGAATCGGCCCGGTCGGTTCATCCTGTCATGGCACCACATCGAACCGTGCGAAGCCCGCGCTGACGCCGGCCGCCGCGAAGACCGTTACCCGAATCGTATAGCGCCCGGGCGAGAGATCGCCCGGAAGGGTGAATGCAGTGAGTTGGTTGTTCGACACAGCGCTGAGGTGCGGCCCGCTGATCCAGCGCCATTCCGCGGGTGTGTCGCCGGCGCCAAACTCGACCTGATAGCGTTGAAAACCAGGCGGGTTGACGCTCCCGCGAATCGAAAGCAACTCGCCCCGGCGGGCGGTAGCGGGTACGGACACGCTGATTTCGCCATTCGCCTGTGGCGGCGCGGGTGGCTGTGCCGCGACTTCGGGATTGTTTTCGCGGGCCGCGCGTTCGAGGGCCGGGTCGGACGGCAGGGGCGGTTGGTCTGCTTTAAAAAACTCCTTGGACCGGCGCTCAGGTGGGCACTCCGGGGATGGTTCGCGCCCGCCGTCGAGGCAGATCTCGCTCTCGATGATGGTGCCTGGCCGCGCAAACTGGGAGACCGGCTTCCCCCTGAGGGCGTCTTCCATGATTTGGTTCCAGATTGGCGCGGCGCCGGTCGTCCCGGTTGTCCCTTTCATCTCGCTGTTGTCGGTGTTGCCGACCCAGACACCCACGACAAGTTCGGGCGTGAAGCCGAAGGTCAGATTGTCCCGGAAGTCGTTGGTCGTGCCGGTCTTGACCGCGGCCGGGCGCCCTTTCAGGTTCAGAATGCTGCCCCGACCGAAGCTTTTGATCCGGGCGTTGTCGTCGCTGAGGATGCTGGTGATGAGCCAGGCATGCTCGGGCGCGATCACCTGAGCCCGGGCCGTAGCGGGCGATTCAGGGGCCCCCGCCTTGGTCTCAATGCGGGCCCGGGCAGACTGAGAATCCGAACCGGCTGATGCCTGGGGCGAGGTGCCGTATCCGGTCAGGTAGTCGCGCAGCAAGGTCCCATCGGCGCGCTCGACCCGGGCGATGGCCGTCGCCGGCGCGCGCGCTCCGCGATTGGCGATGACCGCATACGCCGCGGTCATGTCCAGCAGGCGCGTCTCAGCGCCCCCCAGGGTGACCGCGAGCCCGTAGGCCGGGTTGGGCGGAAACTTGACCCCTACCTTATCTGTCATGCTGAAGAAGGCTGGCAGGCCAATACCGTTGAGGGCCAGCACCGCCGGAACATTCAAACTGCGCGCAAGCGCTTCGCGCATGAGCACGGACCCGTGAAAGGTGCCGTCGTAGTTCACCGGCGTGTATTTCTGCCCAAACTGATTGGTGAAGGTGGTCTGGCGGTCCCAGTACATCGTGGCTGGCGACGCGCCCTTCTCCATTGCGGCCAAATACGTGAAGGGTTTGATGCTGCTTCCCGGCTGGCGCGGCATGATCGCCACATTTACCTGGCCCTTGATCGCCACGTTGTAGAAGTCCACGCTTCCAACCATGGCCAGGATCTCGCCAGAGCGCGGGTCCATCACCACCACCGCCCCGTTTGTCACATTCTTGTCCTTGAGTTTCGCGATCTGCTCGCGGACTGCCTTTTCGGCAATCCCCTGAAGGTTGATATCGAGCGTGGTGCGAACCCGCAGGCCCTCGCGATATAACTGCTGGCCAAACTCGGCGTCGAGCTGGTCGCGGACGAAGTTCATGAAGTGCGGGGCGGTTGAGGAGAAGTTGACCCGGGTTGGCTTGAAGTCGATCTTGCGGGTTGCGTCCAGGGCGGGCTCGATAAGGGAGTCGGCGATCAATCCTCGTTCGGCCATCAGCTCGAGGACGACCTGCTGACGGCGCAGGGCCCGGTCCTTGTGCAGTACCGGATCCCAATAGGCGGGGGCCTGAGGCAGGCCAGCCAGGAGCGACGCTTCGGCTAGATTCAACGCGGCGGCCGGTTTGCCGTAGTAAGTCTGGGCCGCTGCTTCAATCCCGTAGGCGAGATTCCCGTAGTTGATCTCGTTCATGTAGATCTCGAGAATCTTGTCGCGCGGGTACAGCCGCGAGAGCTCGTTGGCGAGCACGATCTCGCGCAGTTTTCGGCTCGCGGTCTGAGTGGCGCGTTCTTTTGGGTCGAGCAGCAGGTTGCGGGCCACCTGCTGGGTGATGGTGCTGCCGCCGCTCACGATGTCGCGTTCGGTGAACACGTAATAGACCGCCCGCGCGATGGCGATTGGATCAAAACCCACGTTGTAGCGGTAGAAGTTCGGATCCTCGGTGGCGAGGGTGGCCTGCTTCGCAAACTCTGAAATTTGGCCGATGTCCACCCGTTGTCGCCGTCCAGCGGTTGGGTCGGTAGGATCGGTCAGTTCGACCAGCAAATTGCCGGCCCGGTCGTAGATTTTGGTGCTGGCAAATTGGCTCTGTTTGGAGAGAAGCTGGGTGGGATCCGGGACTTCCCGGGCGATGCTGAAGTAGAACAGCACACTTGCCGCGGCAACGATAAAGAACGCCCCGACGCCAAACACTGAAATCGTGAAAAAAAGTCCAACGATCCGCGAGGCGCGCGTGCGGGGCCGCCTGCGCGATCGGCCCGAGCGCCGCCCGGCTGCTGAAGGTCGACTCCCAGTGGGCAGATTCTGAGTGCCGTCGGCGATCCGCCGGCGGCCGTCGGCCGATGTCTGACCGCCGATAGCGACCTGGGGTGTGGCGACCTGAGTCGGCTTACTGCCGCCTGTTGACGCTTGGGGTCCGCCCGCCGGATGCAGCCCGTCAGGCGCGGACCGCGGCTGGCTGGCCGCCGGCGTCTGGCCTCCGCTCGGACTCTGCGGTCCGCGATCACCAGTTTGTGGCTTGGCGGGCTCGGCCGGCGACCGCCCGGCCGGTTTGTAACCGGGTCGCTGGCTGGGAGGGGTGGGGGCGCGACTGGGCATACGCGGCCGCCGCGGGGGCGCGTTTCCGTCGGGCGGCACGATCTCTTCGGGCATTCTTGAGCTACTCCGGCGCCGGCCAGGCGCCCACATGGCGTTCTGTCGTTGCTTTGTGATGTTATCACCGGGCGCCGGCCACTCCCTGACGCCCTTCCACCGGATGGGCGATGGATGGGTGGCGGAATTCGAGCCATTGGCTACTAGCTTTTGGCGATTGGCCTTTGGCTCATGGCTCATGGTTCACGGCCCATGGCTCATGGCCAATGGCTTATGGCTTATGGCCAATGGCTTATGGCTTATGGCCAATGGCTCACGGCCCATGGCTCACGGCCCATGGCTCATGGCCAATGGCTCACGGCTCATGGCTCATGGCTTCCCCCGCCCCCTGCCGCAGCGCGCTCAGGTTTGCCTCGCGCATCTCGGGCCGTTTGGCGGTCTTGGCAATCAGGACCTTCTCCAGTGTCTGGAGCTTGAGCACACCCGTCGCGGCGGCCAGCGCGCCGATGGCGACGACGTTCGCCATCTGAGGGAAGCCCAGCCCTTCGGCAATGGCCCGGGCGGGCAGGGCGATCTCGCGCAGGTCGGTCCGCCCCGAGCGCTGTTCGACCAGGGAGGCGTCAATGATCAGGCAGCCATTTGGCTTGACCAGCGGGGCATACCGGGTCAGCGCCGGCGAGTTGAGGACAATGACCGCGCTTGGGTGCCGCACCTGGGGTGAGCCAATCTCCTCATCTGAAATGATGACCGTTACGTTGGCGGTGCCGCCCCGCATTTCCGGCCCGTAGGACGGAATCCAGGTGACGTGTTTGCCTTCTTCCAGCGCCGCGTAGGCGAGCAATTGGCCGGCGAACAGGACGCCCTGTCCGCCAAACCCGGAGATGATGATCTGATGTTCCATGGCTGTCCCCGGTGGCGCGTCAGCCGCGCCCGAGTGCCTTGACTTCTTCCGTAACTTTGTAGTCGCCGAGCGGGAAGTAGTCGGCCATCTCGTGCTCCACGTAATGCAGCGCCTCGGTCGGGGTCAGGCCCCAGTTGACCGGGCACGAGGAGAGAATCTCGACGATCGAGAAGCCGAGGCCCTTCTGCTGGACCTCAAACGCGGTCCGGATCGCCTTCTTGGCCCGGTTGACGTGCCCGGGGTCGTGGACGCTGCGGCGCACAACGTAGGCGGGTCCATCCAAGGTAGCCAGCATCTCGCTCATCCGCAGGGGAAAGCCCATCGTGGCCGTGTTGCGTCCCGCGGGTGATGAGGTGGTCTTCATTCCCGGCAGAGACGTGGGGGCCATTTGCCCGCCGGTCATTCCGAAGATGGCGTTGTTGACGAAGATGACGGTGATGTTCTCGCCCCGCCCGGCGGCGTGGATGATTTCGCCTGTGCCGATCGCGGCCAGGTCGCCGTCGCCCTGGTAGGTGAAGACCATCCGGTCCGGGTGGACGCGCTTGATTCCGGTCGCCATCGCAGGCGCGCGCCCGTGCGCGGCGCTGGCAAAATCGCAGTTGAAGTAGTTGTAGGAGAAGACCGAGCAGCCCACCGACGCGACGCCGATCGTGCGCTCTGAGATGTTCATCTCGTCCAGGACCTCGCCAATGAGTTTATGAATCAGGCCGTGGGTGCATCCCGGGCAGTAGTGGGTGATGGCCTCGGTGAGCGCATGCGGCCGCTGATATACGAGCTTCATGTCATCAGTCATGTCAAATCGTCCAGGCTAGTTCAAGCCGATGGGCTCCGCGCCGCGCCGCGGGGGGTAATGGCCGTTCACCCGTTGGGCGGGCATGGCTTTTTGGATCGCCTCGAGCACTTCGTCAGGCATTGGCATCACCCCGCCCATCCGGCCGAAGAAATCAACCGGGACATTTGAGCCAAGGGCCAGACGGGCGTCCTCAAGCATCTGGCCCGCATTGAGCTCGAAGACCAGAACCTTGCGGGTCTTTGCGCCAAGCGCGGCCAGCCGCTCGGTCGGGAAGGGAAAAAGCGATATCGGCCGGAACAGGCCGACGTTAGGGCCCATCTCGCGGGCCTGTTTGATGGCGGTCTGGGCGATCCGGGCGGCTGAGCCGAATGCGACGACCAACAAGTCGGCGCCCTCGGCAAAACGCTCGGCGTAGCGCACTTCATTCAGGCTGATCAGGCGCTGCTTATCCTGGATGCTGGCGTTGATCTTGGCCATCTCCTCGGGCGAGAGGTTGAGCGAGTGGATCAGACGCCGCGGGCGCCCAACGTTTCCAGTCAATTCCCAGCCCCGGTCGCGGGGCGCCAACTCGCGCATGGGCGGCATCTCAACCGGCTCCATCATCTGGCCGATGTTGCCATCGGCCGCCAGTATGACGATGGTCCGGTATTTGTCGGCCAGGTCAAACGCGCCATAGGTCAGGTCAACTGCCTCCTGGACCGACGACGGGGCCAGCACGATCGGGTGATAGTCGCCATGACCGCCGCCCTTGACCAACTGGAAATAGTCGGCCTGGGTCGGGGCCAGGTTGCCAAGACCGGGTCCGCCCCGCATCATGTCCACCAGGACGATGGGCACATTGCTGGCGGCGATGTAGGAGAGGCCCTCCTGCATGAGCGAAATGCCGGGGCTGGACGATGAGGTCATGGACCGCGCGCCGGCCGCGGCCGCGCCATAGACCATGTTGATGGCGGCCAGCTCGCTCTCGGCCTGCAGAAAGGGCCTGTTGAGGGCCGGCATCCGGGAGCTCAAGTACTCCAGGAGTTCGGTCTGGGGGGTAATTGGGTAACCAAAGTAGGCCTCAAGTCCGCCGCGCACGGCGGCTTCGGCGATGGCCTCGTTGCCCTTCCAAAGTTCTTTTGACATGTGATGATCCGCGAAGCGCTAGGCCCTGGCTGGCACAAGCCGGTAGACCGTGATGGCGGCGTCCGGGCAGATGGTCGAACACAGCATGCAACCCGTGCATTGTTCGTGCGCGGTCCCGTCCGCAAACGCGATCAGCCCGGCCGGGTGGTAGCCACGCGGGGTGAAACGATTTGCCAGTTCGATGACGTGCTTCGGACAGACCGGCACGCACAGGCCGCAGCCCTTGCAGCGATCTTCGTCAACGCTGATGTCGCCGTGGGCGACCGTCCCCCTCGGATGTGTGGAAATGGGACTCCTCTCTGCAGGGAAATTGGAGGTTAAGCGAACGGGCTCCGCTGGCGCACGACGCGCCTGTGCCGGAACTCGGGGGGCCAAAATCGGCGGCCCGGCGGATATTGACATAAAGTGCCTCCCTCGTCATGGAAGTTGGCGCAACGAGAGGCGATTTGTCGCCCCCCCGAAGCAGAAACCGACTCCAGTTTAGGATTGGCCCTTCAGGCGCGCATCGGGCAGGCGGTCATAAGATGACTAGCCATGTGGCCATATTCCTGGGTTTGGTCACGAGGATTCAGGATGGGCCGATAATCGCCATCAAGTTATGTCAGAACCGAAATCACGCGGCAGCATAACGTTGGTTTCAGCCTGTTCTCATATTCAATGGGACACTTGTCCACTTAGATGTCCATCAACGTTGAGGTCGCCAATCTGGCCCGGCGGCTGGCCGAACTACAGCAGGTCACGACCCGCGGGTTGCCATCGCGAGCCCATGCCGAACGCTTTCTGGATGGCACGCTTGACCTGATATTCCCTCAGATGGTGGGCGAGGGCGAACCATGCACCGCCGACGACCTGCGCTGCAATGTCGAGCGGGCGATGGAGATGCTGCGCGGCTTGCTCGCCCCGTTGCCCGGCTTTAACGATGCGCTTGCCGATACCGTCGCCGAGGGCTTCTTCGGCGAGAAGCTGGCCGGCGTCGCCGAAAGACTCTGGCGGGATGCCCAGGCCCACTTCGATGGCGACCCGGCCGCCCGCAGCCTGGCCGAGGTCGTCATCGCCTATCCGGGCCTGCAGGCCATTGCCACGCACCGGATTGCCCATGAGTTTCACCTGGCCGGCGTGCCCATCTTCCCCCGGCTGTGCGCCGAGGTCGCCCATCAGCGCACCGGGATCGACATCCATCCCGGCGCCACAATCGGCGATTCGTTCTGCATCGATCACGGCACCGGCATCGTGATCGGCGAGACCGCCGAGATCGGCGACCGGGTCAAGTTGTATCAGGGCGTAACCCTTGGGGCGCTGAGCGTGCGCAAGGAGCTGGCCAGCGCCAAACGCCACCCGACGATTTGCGACGATGTGGTGATCTACGCCAACGCCACAATCCTCGGCGGCGAGACCGTCATCGGCGAGGGCAGCGTCATCGGCGCGAACGTGTGGGTGATCGAGAGCGTGGCGGCTAAGTCTCGTGTGTATCACCAGGGGGCCGTGCGGGTTAAGAAGAGCCGCGCGGCCGCCTGACGATTGGAGAAAAACAAACGCATGAAAGCAAATTCGATTCTGGATACGATCGGCAACACACCGCATGTCCGCCTCAACCGCCTGTACGGGCCGGGGCAATCGGTCTACATGAAGCTTGAGCGGGCCAACCCGGGCGGCAGCATCAAAGACCGGATCGCCCTGTCGATGATTGAAGACGCCGAGAAACGCGGCGCGATCAAGGCGGGGACCGTCGTCATCGAGCCGACCTCGGGCAACACCGGGATCGGCCTGGCGATGGTGTGCGCGGTGAAAGGCTACAAGCTCATCCTGGTCATGCCCGAGTCGATGTCGATCGAGCGCCGCAGGCTGATCGCCGCGTATGGCGCCACATTTGAGCTGACCCCGCGCGAGAAAGGGATGAAGGGGGCAATCGCCAAGGCCACCGAGATGGTCGCCGAGACGCCGGGCGCGTGGATGCCCTCGCAGTTCGACAACCCGGCCAATATCGACGTTCACCAGCGGACGACCGGCCAGGAGATCCTGGCCGACTTCCCCGAGGGTGTTGACTATCTCATCACTGGTGTGGGCACAGGTGGACACATCACCGGCGTGGCCGAGATCCTCAAGCCGAAGATGCCGAATCTGAAGGTGTTTGCGGTCGAGCCGGCCGCTTCGCCGGTCATCAGCGGCGGGGCGCCCGGCCCGCATCTGATCCAGGGCATCGGGGCCGGCTTCATCCCGGCTAACCTGCACACGGCCGTGCTGGACGGTGTCATCCAGGTGACAAAGGACGAAGCCTATGCATATGCCCAGCGCGTCGCGCGCGAAGAAGGCATCTTCGTGGGTGTGTCGTCAGGCGCGTCCCTGGCCGCGGTGGCGAAGAAGCTGGCCGATATCCCGGCCGGCGCGCGCATCCTGACCTTCTGCTACGACACCGGCGAGCGGTATCTGTCCATCGACGGGCTGTTTTCGTAGGGGCTGACCCCCGTGCCCGTAGGGGCTGGCCTTGTGCCAGCCCTTGCCCATTCAGGGTTTCGTGGCAGCGACGGATTGGGGCAGGGATGGTTCTCGGACCGCCCCTCCCGTATGTACGCGCTGCCGCAGCGCTACTTCGCCCTTCATCTAAATTGCTCATGGAAGTAAGGCGGGCGAAGCAACGGCCCAGACGTATCGAACGCCACACACCGGCGTGTATCATTGGTGTTTATGCCTGAAACCAAGAACACCGTATTGGTCAAGTTTGTCGTCAACGGCGAGGAAGTTGGCAGCATGCTCCTCAATCCCAAGACCTTTAGCACCGGCAGCCAGGGCTACTTTGGCACCGGCAAGCTGTCCCTCGGCGATGAGGCTGAGAAGGGCTACCAGGGCCAGGTTCAGCTCGTCAGGATCGGGAGCAAGGAAGCCAAGGCAGCTAAGTCATGAATGTCTTGATCACGGGCGGGTCGGGCTTCATCGGCTCGCACCTTTCCGAGCGCCTGCTCAAGGACGGTCACCGGGTCGTTGCCGTCGACAACTTCGTC
>JBKJQK010000373.1:0-6245 GCA_046594095.1 Anaerolineae bacterium
CAAGGGGTCCGGGATGATCCATCCGAACATGGCCACCATGCTCGGCGTGGTCGTGACGGATGCGGCGATCACCCCGGCTCTACTCCAGCCGATGGTTGGCCGCGCGACGACCCGCTCGTTCAATAGCATCAGCGTGGACGGAGATACCAGCACCAATGACACACTGCTGGTCCTGGCCAACGGCGCCAGCGGCGTCACGATCCGGCGAGGCGCGACCGCCGCCGCGTTCGAAGCCGCCTTGACCGAGGTGTGCGCCAGCCTCGCCCGCCAAATCGCCCGGGATGGCGAAGGCGCGACAAAGTTCATCACCATCGACGTGACCGGCGCGCGCAGCGAGGCTCAAGCGCGCAAGATCGGGCGAACCATCGCGGTGTCTCCTCTCGTAAAGACCGCCTTCTATGGCGGCGACGCCAATTGGGGCCGGATCGTAGCGGCGGCGGGATACAGCGGCGAGGACATAGACCCAGACAAGATGTCGCTCTGGTTCGGCGGCATCCACGTCTTTCGCAACGGCTCGCCCACGAACTACTCCGACGCCGCCGCAACCGAGGCCATAAAGCCGCATGATGTCAGCGTCCGGCTCGATCTGGGCCTTGGCAAGGCCCGCGCGACAGTCTGGACCTGCGACATGTCGCACGACTACGTGACCATCAACGGCAAGTACAGGACTTAGCAGCGATGCTGAACGCCCCCGAATCCTCCTTCATCGCCGTTGTTGTGGCGATCGTTCTCGGGTTGTTTCTCGGCCGCATTCTCAAAGCTCTTAGGGTGGTGTGGACAAGAATCAACGGCGTTGTCGGCACGATCATTGTCGGTCTTCGCGCGATTGGCATCTTCTTTGCAATAAACATTCAGTGCCAGGCAAAGCGCAAGTTCTTTAGCATTCCAATCGATCGTCCTCTCTTCCCGGTTCCAGCGGCTCCACTGCCTCCAATGCCGCGGCCGATTCTGTTCGTGTGGCCGAGCCAAGGCAACTCACAGTCGCCGGCCGTGACATCCCCAACGCCAGGGAAGTGCCAGGTCATCTCGGGCCAGGGACTCGGTTGCCGTGACGTGCCCTAGCAATGATGAGACAGAGGCACTTCATTGACAGCCACAAGCTGGCCACGGGCATCTTTGTCCTGATCCTGATGGCGGGCTTCAATCGTTGGGCGAGTCCGACGCTGTGGGTGTATCTTTCCCTGCATGGAACCTATGGGCTGATGTGGGCGCTGAAGAGCCGCGTATTCCCTGACCGCCAATGGGAACAACGAACCGGGATCGGCTACGGGCTTGTGATTTGGGGGGCGCTGTCATCAAATTGGGTTGCGCCGGTCTTGATCGCCATCCAGGACACACAGGCGCCCGCGTGGCTGCTCGCGCTCGCGGTGGCGCTGAACATCGCCGGCGCCGTTCTGCACTTCGCCGGCGATATGCAGAAGCACGTCGCGCTGGCGCTGCGGCAGGGGGCTCTGATTGAAGACGGGCTCTTCGCCCGGATCCGGCACATCAACTACCTGGGCGAAGGCATGATCTATCTTGGGTTCGCGCTGCTGGCGATGCACTGGCTTCCGCTCCTGATCCTGGCCGCTTTTGTCGTTTTCGTATGGGTGCCGAACATGGGCAGGATCGCGCGAAGCCTGAGCCGTTACCCGGCTTACGCCGCATACCAGGCGCGGACGAAGGCGCTTATTCCCTTCGTCGTTTAGGATCGCTCTTTTGTCCGGACACGAGAACACGAGAAAGAAACAGTACAGGAGACGACGTCGGAGATAATCCGGAGCGCCATGATCATCCACGTCAAACTCAACGGCCAGTTCCGTGACATTTCGGCAAGCGCCGGCGAGTCACTCATGGCGGCGTTGCGCCGCGAGGGCTGCTACAGCGTCAAGCACGGCTGCGAGACCGGCGACTGCGGCGCCTGTGGGGTTCTGATGCGGACTGCCTCGGACGCCCGCCCGGCGATCACCAATACCTGCGTCATGCTGGCTGCGCAGGCCGACGGGGCTGAGATCACGACCGTCGAGAGCCTGGGGAACCGGACCGCCCTGAGTCCGCTCCAGGACGCCTTTGTCGATAACGGGGCGATTCAGTGCGGCTACTGCACGCCAGCCCAGGTGCTGGCGGCCAAGGCCCTGCTCGACCGGGAGCCCAACCCGAGCGAGGCCGAAGTCCGAGACGCGATCTCGGGCGTGCTATGCCGGTGCACGGGCTACCTCAAACCCGTTCAGGCAATCCTCAACGCGGCTCGCGCCATGCGGGGCGAGACCGGGAGTGAGGGCTTTCCGTTGTATCACCGGGTCATGGCAAATCCGTCCGTCGGCGATACCGATTGGGGGCCGGGACCCAACGCAAGCGGGGCAGGATCGGGCGGGACCCAGACCGCCACCCAAACGCGGGTCGAAGTTGGTCTGTCGGCCACCGATGACACGGGCACCTCCGTAGTGGGAAAGCCCGAACGCAAAGTGGACGCCGGCAAGTTGATTCAGGGCAAGCCCGCCTTTGTCGATGACATGCCGATGCCAGGAATGCTGTATGCGGCCATGCTGACAAGCCCGCACGCCCACGCCCGAATCACGGACATCCGAACGGACAAGGCCCTCGCGCTCCCCGGCGTGCACGCCGCGCTGACCTACAAAAACGTGCGCCGGGTGATCTACGCCACGGGCGGCCAGTCGTATCCCAATCCTCCGCCCCTTGACCAGGTGAGCCTCGACAACAAGGTCCGTCATGTCGGGGATCGGGTTGCCGTTGTCGCCGCCGAATCATATGAAATTGCCCGGCGGGCATGTGAGCTGATCGAGGTGGACTATGAGATCCTGCCGGCGGTATTCGACGCCGACGAAGCTGGCAAGCCCGGAGCGCCCGTCATCCATGACGAGCCCGACGCCGTAGCCATCCGCGACGCGGGGCGTAACCTGGTCGCCCAGATCCACGGCCGGGCCGGCGATCCCGACACAGCGTTTTCCGAAAGTAACTTCGTCATCGAGCGCGAGTATCGCGTGCAGCAGGTTCAGCAAGCCAGCATCGAACCTCATATTGCGATGACCTGGTTTGACGACGACGACCGGCTGGTGATTCGAACCAGCACCCAGGTGCCCTTTCATGTGCGGCGGATGATCGCGCCCTTGATCGGAATTCCGGTCAAGAAGATCCGGGTGGTGAAGCCGCGGGTGGGCGGAGGGTTTGGCGGTAAGCAGGAGATGCTGATCGAAGACCTGTGCGCGCATCTCACGATCGCGACGGGTCGGCCCGTGCGATTCGAGTTTCGGCGCGACGAGGAATTCACGTCCGCGCGCTCACGCCATCCCCAACGGATGGTCTTCAAACTCGGTTTCAAGGACGACCCGGCCGGGGGAGCGCCCATCCTGCATGGTTTCCGCCACACCGTGGTTGCCGACACCGGCGCGTATGGCACTCACGGCCTGACCGTTCAGTCCGTGACCGGATTCCGAGGCAGCAGCTCGTATCGGTGCTACAACGCCGAATATCAGTGCGACATCTACTACACGAACAAGCCCACACCCGGCGCGTTTCGCGGGTATGGCGCGCCTCAGGCGCTTTTTGGGCTGGAATGCGCGGTGGATGAGGCCGCCGCGCTGATGGGGGTCGATCCGATAGAACTACGGCGAAAGAACTGGATCCGAGTTGGCGACGCGCTTCCGCTGGCCAGGGCTCTGGGCGAAGGCCGCGAGGGCTTCGAGCAGCGGGTCAAGACAAGCGCGACGGAAGAATGCTTTCAGCAGGGCATGGCGGCGATTGGGTGGGATGACCGTGACGCGCGGCGACTGGATCCGTCCCGGCCGCACATCCGGCGCGGGGTCGGTTGCGCATACGTGATGCACGGCACCGCAATCGCGGGTTTGGACATGGGTGCCGCGTCGATCAAGATGAATGACGATGGCTCTTTCAATGTCCTGGTCGGCGGGACCGATATCGGCACCGGCAGCGACACGGTTGTGGGCCAGATTGTGGCGGAAACGCTCGGCATCCCGCTCGAGGATGTCATCATGTACTCAAGCGACACAGACTTCACTCCGTTTGACACCGGGGCGTACGCCTCATCAACCACGTACATCACCGGCGGCGCTGCCAAAAAGGCGGCCGAACAGGTGCGCGGGCAGATCTTCGCCCACGCGGCCGGGATGTTCAACTCCGGCAAACGGAGTGATGGCAGCCAACTCGTCTCCGCTCCGGCGGGCGCGCAAGTCCTTGTGGAGGCGCTGACGGTACGGGAGCGCCTGGTCAAGGCGCCGGACGGGCGCGTCCTCAGCCTCGCCCACATCGCCCTGCACGCGACCCACCAGGAAAACCAGCACCAGATCATGGCGACCGCCTCGCATATGAGCTACGAATCGCCGCCGCCCTTCGCCGCCCAGTTCGTCGAATGCGAGGTTGACACAGGCACTGGAGAAGTCACCGTGACCCGGATGGCGATGGCGGTCGATTGCGGGGTGGCGATCAACCCGGCCACGGCGACCGGACAAATCGAGGGCGGCAATGCGCAAGCCCTGGGCTATGGGCATTGCGAGGAAATGGTCTACGACGCGCAGGGGCGGCTGCTCAACACCCGGCTCGGGCCGTATCGCATCTACACGGCGGACGAGATGCCGGAAATGCAATCGATTCTGGTCCAGACCTATGAGCCATCGGGGCCATATGGGGCGAAGGCCGTGGCTGAAATTCCGATTGATGGGGTCGCGCCAGCGCTCGTAAACGCGGTTGCGCACGCAACCGGGGTGCGGATGCGGGCGCTCCCGCTCACGCCCGAGCGGGTATGGAACGCCCTGCGCGAGGCGCATCCCCGGCGCGTCCACGGCGATTGAGAGCGAACGCCCTACCGCGGCGGCTAGAATCCAGCGCCTACCATGCGACTCTCACACCATTTTGGAGCCACCCTCCGCGCCGCGCCGGCCGACATCGATATCATGTCGCACCAGCTCCTGCTCCGGGCGGGGTATGTCCGCCAGCTCGGCGCGGGAATCTTCGGCTACATGCCCCTTGCGCTCCGCGCGCTGCGCAAGATTGAGCAGGTTGTCCGGGAGGAGATGAACCTGATCGGCGGCGAGGAAATGCTGATGCCGGTTGTGCACCCGGGCGAGCTATGGCGGCGCTCCGGGCGCTGGTCGACCGTGGGCGACGAGCTCCTGCGCGCAAAGGACCGGCGCGGGCACGACCTGGCTCTGGCAATGACCCATGAGGAGCCGGTAACGGCGATCGCCCAGACCGATATCACGTCCTATCGCCAGCTTCCGATGCTCGTCTATCACATACAGACAAAGTTCCGCGACGAGCCGCGGCCGAGGGGAGGATTGATCCGGACCCGCGAGTTCACCATGAAGGACTCGTATTCGTTTGACGCGAACTGGGCGGGGCTGGAGAAACAATACGAGGCCCACCGGGTCGCCTATCACCGAATCTTCGCCCGGCTCGGGCTGCCGGTGATCGATGTCGGCAGCGATGTCGGAATGATGGGCGGCAAGATCGCCCACGAGTTCATGTATCTTGCGCCGATCGGCGAGGACACCCTGGCGGTATGCGCCGGCTGCGGCTACGCGGCCAATCGCGAAGTCGCCCGTTTTCAGAAGGACCCCTACCCGACTCCGGGCGGCCCGCTCACGAAGGTGGCCACTCCCGGCGCGCAGACGATTGCCGAACTGGCGGCGTTTCTGGGCATCGACTCGCGCACGACCGCCAAGGCGGTGTTCTTCTGGGCCGACTTTAACGCGGGTCCGGGAAAGCTGGTGATGGCCCTGGTGCGGGGCGACCACGAAGCCAATGACACCCAGGTACTCCAGCTCGCGGGCGCTCGCTCCCTGCGAACCGCAACAACCGAAGAGATTGCCGCCTCCGGGGCGGTAGCCGGCTATGCGTCGCCCGTCGGGGCCGACCGAGCCAGGGTCGTCGTGGTCGCCGATGAGCTGGTGACCGGCGCGGCGGGTCTGGTGGCCGGGGCGAATGAAGCGGGCTACCACTTGCTGAACACACAGGCCGGGCGGGACTACACCCCCGACGCCGTTGGGGCCATCGCAACGGTCTTTGAGGGCGCCGGCTGTCCGCGCTGCAGCCGGCCGCTGGCCCTGAAACGCGGGATTGAAGTGGGGAACATATTTCAGTTGGGCACCCGTTATAGCGCCAGCATGGGCGCGACCTTCACCGACGAGGCCGGGCAGCACCAGCCCTTGATCATGGGTTCGTACGGGATCGGCATCACGCGTCTGCTGGCGTGCCTGGCCGAACACTACCGCGATGAGCGCGGACTGAAG
>JBKJQK010000495.1:0-4198 GCA_046594095.1 Anaerolineae bacterium
TGGCGGTCCAGCGGGAGACCTGGTTGGTCTCGAGCCGCCAGCGGGAGACTTTGGCGGTCTGGGCGCGGTAGTTGCGCATGACGTTCTCGATCGCGTTGGTGGACAGCTGTCAACGCCCGTTGAGATTTGACCCACTTTCGCCCGTCCAGAATTGACCCACCCCGGGGCAGATTAACGACGGGGTGATTTGGTTTTGATAGAGGGAACCGCTCCTTTCGGTTGGGGATCGAGGGCGATGGCGCCCGGGAAGAGGCCGGCCTGGCGTTTTTCGCGCAGGCGGTAAGAATCGCCCTTGATGTTGATGACGGTGGCGCGGTGGAGGAGCCGGTCGAGGGCGGCGGAGGCCATGATGGGGTCACCGGCAAAAACCTGGCCCCATTCGGCGAACGCTTTGTTGGAGGTGATGATGGTGGCGAGCTGCTTCTCGTAACGCACGCAGATGATCTGGAAAAGCAGCGACGCTTGCTGAGTGTCCAGCCCGAGGTAGCCGACTTCGTCGACGATGAGCAGCTTCGGAGTGGTGAGCATCTTCATGTAGTGGGGCATGCGGTTTTGGGCGAAGGCCAGCTTCATGCGCCGCACCAGATCGAGGGCGGTGAGGAAGATCAGGCGCTGGCCCGACTCCGCGCAGGCGAGGCCCAGGGCGATGGCCAGATGGGTCTTTCCCACGCCGGGCGGGCCTTGGAAGATGACGTTGCGGCCTTCGCTCATGAAGCGGCCCGTCGCCAACTCCTCGATGAGCAGACGATCGATGGAGGGCTGGAAGGAGAAGTCAAAATCGCTGAGACGCTTCCGCCAGGGCAGGCCGGAGAAGCTCAGACAGATGTCGATGATGCGCTGGCGGCGCGCCGCCAGCTCTGGTTCCAAGAGCCGGCCCAGGAAGTGGGAATAGGACCAACCGGCGGCGGCCGCTTGCTGGGCGACCTGATCGAGTTGGCCGTGGGCGGTAGTGGCGCCGATTTGCTCCAGGCCAGCGGCGGCGAGTTGCTCGTAGTTGACACTCATTGGGCGACCTCCGCGTAGAGCGACAGGGAGCGGGCCTGGACGGCTTCCGAAAAGTTGACATGGCAGCCCGGTGGGGGCGTGGTGACGGGCGGGCGCAGCGAGCGCTCCCAGCGCTCCTGCACGTGAGCGGGGGCCTCGATGCGCTGGCCGGCGGCGGTGGCGCGGGGATGCTCCGCCACGATCAGGTGCTTGCAACGAATGATGATGAACGAGGCCCCGGCATCGATGCTGACCCGGGTGCCGACGTAGCGCGCCGGCACGGAATAAGCGCTGTTCTCGAAGCGCACCAGCGCTTCGGCTCCGACGGTGCGGTCGTTGTCGTCGGTGCGGCAGATCTGGTAGAGGTTGAGTCCGGTCACCGGGATCAGCGTCTCCGCGAGAAAACGGTCGCAGGGCCGCGCTTGGGTGGTGCCGTGAATGCGCACGTTGGCGACCCGCCCGAGCCACTGGCGGCCCTGGCCGTTCAGATCATCGAGTCCGGCGAAGGTGCGCCCGTTGAGGAAGCTCGTCCGCACGTAGCCGACGGTGCGCTCGACCTTGCCCTTGGTCCGCGGCCGATAGGGCCGGTGCCGTTTGGCCTCGAACCCGTAGTGCCGGCTAAAGTCGAGAAAGCGCGGGTTGGTCCGATGGGGCCCGACGACCACTTGGCGCATGTTGTCGTAGAGGATGCTCTTGGTCCAGCCGCCGAAGAAGGCGAACGCGTTCTGGTGACAGCGGATCAGGGTGGTGAGCGCCATCGAGCGCGTGAACTCGATGTAGAGATACCGCGAGTAACACAGGATCATGACGAAGGCATAGACCTTGATGGCGGTGCCATCGGGCTGGGGATAACGCCCGACCTCGGCCCAGTCGCACTGGGCCTGTTCGCCGGGCGGGGTCTCGAAACGCACCGTGAGCTTGGCGGCGACGCGATGCTCGTCGCGGAGCGTTTGCAGGAAACGGCGCACGATCTTCAGTGAACCAGTGAAGCCCTGGGCTTGGATCTCCGGATGCAAGCGCACCGCCGAGAGGCCGTGCGCTTGCCAGCGTTCGATCAGGTAGGGCTTGTAGGGATCAAGTAAACTGGGCCGCACCCGCGGCGCCGCGACGGGCGCGCGAGTCACGCGCAGAAGTTTACGGACGGTGTTGCGGGAATGACCGGTCAGACGCGCGATCGCTCGCACGGAGTGGCCTTGGCGATGAAGAAAACGAATATTCATGAACTGATCGAAGTTGAGCATGGGACCTCCGGTTGAGTGGAACCAGAAGCTGCCCATAGTTGAGTGGTAATACCAACGAACGCGGTCGGATGGCTTCCTCACGATGTCGGGCCCCGGGCTTCGCTTCGCTCCGCCCGGGGCCCGACATCGTCCTTCCTCCAACCCACAGGGGGTGGGTCAGTTTTAAACGGGCGTTAGTGGGTCAGTTCTACGCGGGCGTTGATAGGCGGCTATGTGCAGGTCGATGAGACGCCGGTCCGATGTAACGACCCCGACGAAAAACGCGGGGGCACGACCCAAGGCTGGCTGTGGGTGATCAGCCGCCCCGGCAGCGATGTGGTCTTCGACTGGCGGCGGTCCCGCCGGCACGTCGAAGTGACGACGCTGCTCGATGGCTACCAGGGCATCTTGCAGTCCGACGGTTACGAAGCCTATCCGGCCTTCGTGCGCACGCATGCAGGCGTGGCGTGGGTCGGCTGCTGGGCGCACGCCCGGCGAAAGTTTTTTGAGACCGCCGCAGAGCGACCCAAGACGGCAGAGCGCGTGCTGCGCCTGATCGCGCAACTCTACCAACTCGAGCGCGAGTGGGACGAGCAGGAGGTGGGCGAGCAGCGCGCCGCATTGCGGCAGCAGTATTTTGCGCGACCCCTCTACTGGCTGCGCCGCCTCGCCATCGCGCTGCAAGCGAAGGTGCTGCCCAAGTCCGGCCTCGGCCAGGCCTGCGCCTCTCTGCTCAGCCACTGGGCCCCGCTCACGGCCCATCTCCAGCACAGCCAGACCCGGCTCG
Source organism: Anaerolineae bacterium (assembly GCA_046594095.1). Lineage (GTDB taxonomy): Bacteria > Chloroflexota > Anaerolineae > J036 > Brachytrichaceae > Brachythrix. Next base: position 2,992 of record JBKJQK010000495.1, read on the forward strand.
ACAACAACCTCGTTGAGAATGCCATCCGGCCCTCGGCCGTGGGCAAGAAGAACTGGCTGTTCATCGGCCACCCCGACGCCGGCCAGCGCTCCGCGATCATCTACTCCCTCGTCGTCTCCTGCCAACGCCACGAGATCGATCCGCTCGCCTATCTTCGCGATGTGCTCAACCGCCTGCCGGCGATGACGACCAAGGACGATCTCGGGCCGCTCCTGCCCTCACAGTGGAAGTCGAGCACGCCCGCACCTACGCCCCCGTGATCGTCGTATTGGTTACCAATACGAACCCTCCGCCATCGTAGCCCGGGCTGGATTGGTTACCAATACGACCCTGTCAAGAGGTCCCCGGCCGGACGCTTACGATGATGCGCTCACCGCACTGATTGCTGTCGGTAAAATTCTCCAAAGGAGAGCAGCTCTGGTGCAGTCCACAGCTCTGCCATCGGGATCCCACCCTTCCGATGAAGCGGAGTTACTCCGTAAAAAATAAAAAGGCCCGGTCCTTCTTTCGAAGAACCGGGCCATAAACCTGGCAACGACCTACTCTCGCGGGACCTAACGTCCTACTACCATTGGCTACGCGGGGCTTAACGGCCGTGTTCGAGATGGGAACGGGTGGGACCCCCGGTATATGGTCACCAGGAAACTTGTACTCCTTGCGGAGAAATTAAAATAAAGCCCAGACAAACGGACAGCGTGTAAGCAGGTGAAATAAACGCCTAAAAACTGAGAATCTGCATAAACCGGTAAGGTCATTAGTAGCAGTTAGCTGAACGTATTACTACGCTTGCACTTCTGCCCTATCAACCGGGTGGTCTACCCGGACCTTACACCGTCTTGCGACGGATTGTGATCTTATCTTGGGATGAGCTTGGCGCTTAGATGCTTTCAGCGCTTATCTCTTCCGCACATAGCTACCCGGCGCTGCCCCTGACGGGACAACCGGAACACCAGAGGTGCGTCATTCTCGGTCCTCTCGTACTAGAGAATGAACCCCTCAAATCACAAACGCCCACAGCGGATAGAGGACCGAACTGTCTCACGACGTTCTGAACCCAGCTCGCGTACCACTTTAACCGGCGAACAGCCGGACCCTTGGGACCTTCTCCAGCCCCAGGATGTGATGAGCCGACATCGAGGTGCCAAACCGCGCCGTCGCTGTGAACGCTTGGGCGCGATCAGCCTGTTATCCCTAGCGTACCTTTTGT
>JBKJQK010000026.1:0-11967 GCA_046594095.1 Anaerolineae bacterium
GCGTCGGTGACATATTCCGGCCGGTTTGCCCGGCTGGTCAGGCTCTCACTCAGCGCGTGGCCCTGGCCCGGCCCGAGGGTGAGGGCAAGAAGTTCGGCCAGGCGATCAAACCCCCGAAAGAGCGATTCGCTGGCGGCGGGGTCAAGCAGAACGGTTGGTGGGTTCATCGTTCGTTATGCGTTTTGCGGCAGGATGCGCGTGGAAAGCCTCGAATCATACGCCGCGCAGGGGAGGTCTTGCCGCTGCGCCGCGACGGATGGCGCGTCACGCATCACGAACCCAAAACGCGTCGACCCCTCTCAGGGCCACGTCCCGGCGCCAGCGCAACGGCTGGCTCGGATCAAAATCGAGGCGTGGGTCGCGGGCCAGAAGCTGGCCCAGGGCGATCGGGATCTCCATTCGGGCGAGAGGCGCGCCCAGGCAGAAGTGGATGCCAAATCCGAACCCGCTGTGCTTGACGTCCTTGCGCTTGACATCGAGGGCGTCCGGATGCGGGTAGATGGCCGGGTCGTGGTTGGCGGCCCCGATCATCCCAAGCACAATTTCGCCAGCCCGGACGGGCTGACCGCCGATGTCGCCATCCGCGGCCACCCGGCGGGCGCTGCGCTGGACCGACGTGTCGTAGCGCATGAGCTCCTCGAAGGCTGCGGGCAGACGCCCGGGTTCGGCCCGCAGTAGCGCGAGCTGATCCGGGTGGCGGAGCAGGGCGATGAGACCGTTGCGCATCGCATGGGTGGTGGTCTCGTGCCCGGCCACAAAGAGCGTCACACAAGTCGAGACGAGCTCGTCGTCGGTCAGTTTGTCGCTCTGCTCGCGGGCGGCCATGAGCAGGCTCAAGACGTCGTGGCGGGGATGCCTTTGGTGGTCGGCGATGAGATCGGCCAGATAGGCCCGGAAGTCGGACAGGCCGGCCTGGGTGGCCAGAAAGATATCCGGGTCGGGCTGTCCCGGCCGGGCGGAGTGAGTGAGCCCGACCGCATAGTGGCGGCGGAGTAGATCCACCTCGCTCCGGGCCGGTTCGGGGAGGCGATCGAGCTGGGCGGCCACCCGCCCGCGGCTGGAGAAGATGCGCGGGTCGCGCTGCAGGGCGACGACATCCGAGTGCCGGGTGAGCACCCAGGCGTTCCAGGCGGGGCTCCAGTAAACCGGGGCGTCCTCGCGCATCCGGCGGTAGACCGGATACGGGTCAGCGAAGAACTCGGGCGAGGCGAGCGCGCCGTCAAAGTCTGTCATGTGCTCGGAAAGACGGTCAGAAGAAAGGGAGAAAGGGAGGAATGTGTGTCTTCTCCCCTTCTCCTGAAAAATGCGTCAGCCTTAACGCTTCACGGAACCCCTATCAGGCATTAGCGTCCACCGAAACCGGTGGTCGCGATGCCCTCGACAAAGTAGCGCTGGGCGAGGACGAACAGGAGGATCATCGGGATGACCATGACCGTCGACGCGGCAAAGACCAGCTCCCACTGGGAGTTGTAGGTATCGTTAAAGGCCCGCAGCGCCATGGCCAGGGTCCAGTTGTCCTTGTTATTCAGAAAGATAACGGGCTCGAGGTAGGCGTTGTAGTGTTGAAAGAGCGCAAACACGGCCACGCTGACCGTGGCCGGCTTGGCCAGCGGAAGCAGGATGCGCCAGAATATCTGCCAGCGCGACGCGCCATCCATGACGGCCGCCTCCTCGAGCTCCATCGGGATGCCCTTGAAAAACTGGCGCATCAGAAACACATACAGCCCGGTCCCGGCCAGCCAGTACGGGACGACCAGGGGCAGAGGGGTGTCGAGCCAGGTGGGCCGATTGAGCCAGGGAAAGATGTTCAGAACCGCGTTGCTGATGACGATGCTGTCGACCGCGCCGATCATGGGCAGATTCCGGAAGGTGATGAAGCGCGGAATCAGCATGATGATGTCGGGCAGCAGGGTGGTGGCCATCAGCATCGCAAACAGGAAATCGCGCCCGGGGTAGCGAATGCGCGACAGGCTGTAGCCGACCAGGGCCGACGAGAGCACGGCCCCGAGCACGGCCAGGCCGGTGATGATGAACGTATTGAAGGCAAAGCGCAGCATGGGCAGCGCCGGCGAATTAAAGACCTCGACATAGTTCCGCCACTGCGGATTCTGGGGAATCCACACGATGGGGGAGGCGAATATCTCGTTGCTGACCTTCAGCGACGAAGACACCATCCAGAGCGTCGGGACGAGGAATGAGAAAACCGCGATCGATAACACGACCTGAAGGATGCCAAGCCCAATGTACTCCCGGATCTTGCGGGGGGTGATTTTCGTTTTTGTCATTGCTCGTAATACACCCACTTGCGTGAGCTGATGAACTGGACGAGGGTCAAGCCCAGAACGATGACGAAGAGTTCCCAGGCCAGGGCGCTGGCATAGCCCATGTTAAAGAACCGGAAGCCCTGCCGGTAGATATTCAAGACAACGAACAACGTCGAGTTCTCCGGCCCGCCCTCGGTCATGATATCGGCTGGGATCCAGCTCTGGAACGAGTTGATCAGGGCGATGATCGAGTTGTAGAGGATGAGCGGCGTCATTAGCGGGACCGTCACGGAGATAATCTGGCGCAGCTTGCCGGCCCCATCGATGCTGGCGGCTTCCAGGAGCGACACCGGGATATTCCCGAGACCAGCGATAAAGATGACCATCATGCGCCCGATGCTCCAGAACGACATAAAGATAAATGCGGGCTTTGAGAGGTTTACATCGGACAGCCACTTCTGCGGCGGCACCCCGAAGGCGCCCATCAGGTTGTTCATGATTCCGCTGTCGGGATGGAAGACGCGCTGCCAGACGACCGCGCTGGCGACAATCGGGATGATGATCGGCAGATAGAAGCCGGCCCGATAGAACTCGCGGAAACGGATGCGCTGGGTGAGCGCGAGGGCGAGCGTAAACGCAATGACGAGCTGAATCGGCACTGCGATGACGGTGTAGTAGGCGCTGTTGTAGAGACTCTTGACGGCCAACTCATCGGTCAGGGCTTTTTGGAGATTCGCAAAGCCGACAAACACCGGTTCGCCGATCAGATCCCATTTCTGAAACGCCAGCCAGGCGGAATAGACCATCGGGAAAAGAAAGAAAACCACGAACCCGATGATGAACGGGAGGGCGAACAGATAGCCATCGAGCCATTCGCGCAACTGCACCCGAGTTGGCGCGCGGAGGAAAGGTGTGGATGATGCCATTGTCCTTAACGCGAAGGGGCGCACCTGCGTGCGCCCCTTCGAATACGACTTGCGTCTGCTGGATGCGCTTATTTGTTGGCGGCCCAGTACTCGTCAAGCATCTTGTTCAGCTTGGCGTCAACGTCGGCCAGGACTTCGCTCGCCTTCTTGGAACCCGCGATCATCGGATCCCAGCCGGACGGCTTGACCACCTCGGCCCACATCTTCGAGCGGGGGATGCCGCTCACAACGTCGAGCTGGGTGTTCTTGTTGGCTTCGATAAAGGCCTTGCCGTTTTCGACGCCGAACCCGGCCTTGGCCACGGTCGGAATCCACCAGTCCTGAACCAGCTTCTGGATGCTGGGGATGCGGCCGGTGTTGGTCGAGTAGGTCTTCTGGCCCTCTTCGCTGCTGAAGTAGTTGGCCAGCGACCAGCCGCCCTCGATGTTGTTGCTTTTAAGCACGGCGATGCCCTCGGCCCAACCGCGATGCGGCCGGCTCCCGTCGGCCCCCTTCGGCATGAGCACCACATCGAACTCGAAATTCTTCTTCTCGTCGCGCAGCTTCTGGCTGTTCATCGATGGGAAGAACCACGGGCCTTCGTACTTCATTGCGGTGTTGCCCGTCGAGAGCTGATTGGCCCCGCCGGTCATGTCGGCTGACGTCGGCGCGATCTTGTCCTTGTACGCCCAGTCGACGACGACCTGTTGCAACATTGCCGCGATTTCAGGCTGATTGAACTGGGCCTTCTTCGGGTCCATGATGTTGTCGAACTCGGTCTTGCCGGTCGCGCGAATCCAGTGGATGTCGCGATACCAGTTGTTGTTGGGTTGAATCCCCCACATCTTCTTGGCCGGGTCGGTCAGCTTCCTGGCTGTGGCGAGGAATTCATCGAAGGTCCAATCGTCCTTCGGGAACGGGACACCCGCCTCCAGGAAGGGCTTCCTGGCGTAGTACATCACCATCGTGGCGAGCTGCATCGGGACCATATAGCGCTTGCCCTTGCGCAGGGTGCTGTCGTTGAGCGACTTGAGATCCGGATAGGCCGCCTCAGCCTTGTCGCGTTTGATCAGGTCGTCGATCGGCGCCAGCACACCCTTGTCGGCGTAGACCTGCCACTCCCAGCCCTGGAACGAAGCAACCTGTGGCGGGGTGCCGCCGGCGATCGAAGTCTGCAGCTTGGGGTAGAAGTTGTTGTTCGGATCCGTGATCGGCGTCAAGGTCAACTGGACATCCGGATATTTCTGCAGATACGTCTTCTGCAAGGTCTCCCACGTTGCAATGTCGCCGGTGTCGCCCCACGCAAGGAACTCAACCTTGCCGGCGATCTTTGCGGGCGCGGGGGCCACCACGGCGGGCGCCGTGGTCGGAGCCGGCGCCGCGGCGACGCCGCAACTCGCAAGGGCCGCGGCGGCCGCGCCCTGGCCGGTCAGAACCAGGAACTTGCGCCGCGACAAATTGGGCATCGTCATCTTGGACTTCATTTTGGATTCTCCTGTTTTGCTCGCCACCAAATAACGCAAGGCAAGTACGCCTCTTGGAACGGCGACCTTAATGCCCATATTGTAGTCCGGCGGTAGGGCCCGTCAAGCCGGCGGACGCTATTCGCCGGCCATCAGACCGTCGAGCGTCTCGCGCGGTTTGATCACCCGGCAAGTTGTTCCATCAACCATCACCTCGGGCGCGCGCGGCCGGGTGTTGTAGTTCGAGGCCATGCTGAGGCCATACGCGCCGGCATGCCCAAATGACAGCAAGGCGCCGCGTTCGACCCGGGGAAGCGCGGCGCCATGGGCGAGGAAATCGCCCGACTCGCACACCGGGCCGACCAGTTCGTAGACGACCGGATCGTCCTCGACCGCGTCGCCGGCGACACCCCTCGCGATGACCGAGGGCATGTGGCGGGCGCCGTATAGCGCTGGCCGGATCAGATCGTTCATGGCCGCGTCGAGGATGGCGTAGTTCAACCCTCCGTTGGTCTTGGTATACAGCACCCGGGTCAGCAGCAGGCCGGCATCCGCCACAATATAACGCCCAGGCTCAAGATGTAGCTCCAGTCCCGCCGCGCGAACCATGGGCAGAATGGCGGCCGCGATCGCGTCAAGGTCGGCGGCGTCCTGGTCGGGGGTGTAGGCCACTCCAAATCCCCCGCCCATGTCGAGGGTGTTGATGTTCGCCCCCAGGGCCCGGCACTGCGCGATGATGTCGATGGCGATCCGGACCGCGGCCACATACGGCTCGGGTTCGGTCACCATCGACCCAATGTGGAAGTGAATTCCTTCGATGCTGATCCCCGGATAGCCGGCGTGATGGGCGACCAGTTCAAGGGCGGTGGCCAACTCGACCCCGAATTTGTTGCTCGCCTTTCCGGTCGTCATGTAGCTGTGCGTGTGCGCGTCGACACCGGGATTGATCCGCAGGGCAACCCTCTGGCGGCGTCCGCGCGCGGCGGCCAGATCGCTCAATACCCGCAACTCCTGGGCGCTTTCGACGTTTATCCAGCCAATTCCGGCGTCGAGGGCGGCGATGAGCTCGGGATCTGTCTTGCCCACCCCGGCGAAGACAATCCTGGCCGGGTCGGCGCCGGCGCGCAGGGCTCGCTGCATCTCGCCACCGCTGACCACGTCAAAGCCGGCCCCGAGCGTGCCCAACTCGCGCAGGACGCTGAGATTCCCATTCGCTTTGACCGCGAAGCAGATCGTCAGGGGGACCTGGCCGGAGAACGCGGCCTCGATGGCCCGGTAGTTTGCCCGGATGCGCTCGGCGTCGTAGACGTAACATGGCGTGCCAATGTCGTTCGCGATATGCAGGAGTTGGTCGTTGTTCATGGTTTTTGAAGCACGATCACCCGGTTGGTGTTTGTCCCGCGCGCATTATTTGTGACGCCCCAGATGTTGGAGGTTTTGGTGAAGTTCTGGGTGTTGATCCAAACCCCCGTCAAAGTAAAGCCAGCCGCCTCGCCCAGCGGAATCGCGCTCTCTTCGAGCCGGACCTTTCCGCCGCGCACCTCGCCGACCTCGAAGGCGACGTGGCCACCCGGGCGGGTGACCCGGTAGAGCTCGGCCATCACCGCGCCCATCACCCCCGACCAGGCCGCTAGATTGCGCGGAACCGTGAGGCCCGCCGCGATTTCGGCCGCATCGATGGCGTTGAACCAGCAACGTAGCCAATTATCGGACGCGTAATTGACCACATCCAAAAACGGCGGTGAGGTGACCGTCAGGGCGATGCTGTCGTTGGGGATCTGCGGCAGGTGGCGCGCGTCGCCGGTCAGAAACAGCGCGCTTTCGCCGGCCTGGCGGAGCGCATCTCGTTGCGGGTGGGTGAGATTGCGCAGCAGACTGCGGGTCTTGGTGAGGATGAGCTTGCGGGTGTCGCGGTAGGGCGGCGTCTGGTTCAGCCGGATATTGATCTTGCGCTGACGATCGGCGGTCACAGCCTGATTGGGCGGGAGGCTGTAGACGGAGAAGAAACCGGGCGAATGGCCCGTCAAACGGTTGGTCGCCACCATCCGAATCCAGGCGTCTAGAGGGTCCGCGCCCAGCGCGGCGCGCAAACGGCGAATCTCGCGTTCGGTCTCGGGGTGGAAAAACATGCTCAGATCGAGATCGCTGTCGGCTTCGGCGGCATCCGCCACCGAAGCCGACATCCTATCCAGGCGGCCCGCGACCGCATCCAGGTGCTCCGTGACCGCGTCCAAGCGGCCCGCGACCGCATCCAGGTGGTCCGTGACCGCGTCCAGGCGGCCCGCGACTGCGTCCAGATCGGGCGGAAAGAAGCGCGGCGCGGTCAGAATCCGGCTGAGTGGATTTACATCGTTGGCCACGATGGCGCGGCCGAGCAAGCCGGCCTCAAGCGCGGTTGTGCCTCGTCCGCTGAATGGATCCAAGACGCGATCACCCGGCTGGCTCAGACGCTCGATGAAGTAACGCGGCAGTTGGGGCTTAAAGCAGCCGCGGTAAGACACTTCATGCAGCGAAGCCGCCTGGCGCTGACGGGCGGTCCAGAATTCTCCGGTTCGCAGGCGCAATTCGGCGCTGGCGGGATCGATCGGCCCGGTCATGCGGGCGGGGCGCCTTCGAGCGCGCTGACCAGCATCCGCAGCGCGGCGTCGGCGCTGGCGCGCTTGTTTCCGGCCCGGTCGTGCGGCCAGACATGCCTTTCGACCCGATCGATTCCCGGCGCGCCGAAACCGAGGTAAACCAGCCCGACCGGCTTGTCCGCAGTCCCGCCACCCGGCCCCGCCACACCGGTCGCGCTGACGGCCGCGTCGACGCCCAGAGCCTGGCGCGCGCCGGCGGCCATCTCGCGGGCGGTTTCTTCGCTCACGGCGCCAAAACGTTCCAGGGTCGCCGGCCGCACGCCCAGGCGGTCTCGTTTTACCCGGTTGTCGTATGAAATGATGCCACCCATGAAGTAACTCGAGCTGCCCGCCCGGTCGGTCAAGGTGTCGCTTATAAGGCCGCCTGTGCACGATTCGGCGGTGCCGAGCGTCCACCCGCGGGCGGCGAGGGCGGAGGCGATCCGATCGTTGGCGTGGGCGCGCCAGCGGCCGCGCAGATCGTCAGCCGCCCGGATGGCTTCCGCGCGGGCGGTGATTGCCTCATGCGCGCCAAAATCAGGCGCCAACGTCTCAAACTCATCTTCATCGAGCATGCGTAGCGCGCCGTCGGCCGACATCCACACGTCGAGGGCCAGGTCGTCCCAGTCGATGGAGCCGGGCTCAAAGCGGGCCGGGCGGGTGACGTTGCTATACCAGCCCTTGAGGGCGCCGGTCGCGCCGGAATAGAAGGCCATGACGTTGCGCCATTCGCGGGTGTAAAAGTCCTCGACCAGGATGTCGCCGGTTTCGATGGTGACGTAGTCGAGGACCACCGGCGGCGTCCGCCAGATCGCGCGGATGGTAAGGCTGCGCTCGGACTGCGCGATCACGTCGCCTTCGTAGCGCGCACGCTCGCGGCCGAGGTGGTCAAATTTTCGAATCAACACGGGTCATTCACAACCGATGTGGGGATTCCGGATGCGCTGGATTCGGCGCGCCTAAGCCGGCGGCCGGCGAACCGGAGGCAGCAAGTCCGTGAGCGTGCTTCCCAGTCGGATGCGCCGGGCAAGCTCGTCCGTTTCGGGCTGTGGGTTGATGCTGAATTCCCGGCGCAACATGCTTGATAGATCGGAGTAGGTTTCGAGCGCCGCCGAACGGTTGCCCAGCATGGCCTGGGTCAAAATCAAGGTCCGGGCGAGTTCTTCGCGCGACCGGTCATGGTAGTAGGCGCGCATCAGGAGTTCTGAGACGAGCTCGGGCTGATTCCGGCGCAGGGCGATGCCGGAGACTTCGATGCAGCAGCGCACGAATTTGGTCTGCAGGCGGCGCCGCATCTCCAGGGCCCAGTCCAGCGAGGAGTCGACCAGGAAGTCCTCGGTGTACAGGTCGGCCGCGGAGAGGAAGAGCTTGAGCGCCTCGTCGTTCGGAGCGCGGGCGGCGGCGCTGATCAGTTTCTCAAATTCCCAAACGTCGTAGGTAAGGTCAAGTCCGGTATTGATCGAATACACACCGTCCGCGTACTGGATCGCCTGGTCTTTCAGGGCGCTGCGAATGGCAAATTTGGCGTTGTGAAAGCCGCGCTGCATCGCCGATGTGCTGGCATCCGGCCAGAACACCCCACCGATTCTCTCCCGCGTGGACGTCTTCGCGGTGAGCATGTAGAACAGCAATTCGCGCGGGATGTTGTAGCCCCATTGCGCGGCGGTCATCAACTCGCCGTTCCGCCACACGCGGCCAATGCCAAACCCGCGCGCCTGGATCTGATTTCGATTCGGATCCACTGGCGCGCTGGCGGGCCCGATGGACGCCTCAATGGCGATTGGCGCGGGCGTCAGCGCACGCGCGTATTCGGCCGGGGAGCGGCTGGCGAATCCATGACGCAGGTGCGCCCGCACCTGAGGGTGCAGGCGGTAGGTCTTAGTCGGGCCCGCGTCGCTTGTGGCGTGGATGAAGAGGTTTAGCTGTTGGGCGTCCCTGAGCTCGGATGCCCAGTCCTCCGGGCGCGCCTGGGCGCACTGCGCTTCATCGAAGGTGTCAAACACTGACATGCGGGCCAGCAATTCGAGCGTGGCCGGCGGAACCTGGTTGAGGACCGCCGTGGACAAGTATTCATCCAGCAAATCCGAGGTCTTGTTGTCACCCGAGCTGCCGCTCTCTTCTGTCATGGCCGCCGCCTGTTCAGACAGGCTCAGACCGGCCGGCCATCCCTCGGTTTCCGACCTGGCCTCCGCCACATCCCGTTCGGACACGGCTTCGGCGGTCACGCCGCGCAATCGGGCCATTGCGGCGCGGAGTTCGCTCTCCTGGAAACGCAGCGTCGGGGCGCCGAGGATCACCGCCTTCTGGCGCGCAATCAAGGGGCTCGGGGACACGCGCGGCAACACCCGGGACAACACAACGATGTTCACCTGCTCGGGCAGGCCGCGGGCCAGATCGTAGAGTAGATTCGTCGCCTCGGCCGATGCCTCGATGCATTGGAAGTCATCCAGAAAGAGCGTGATGGGCGCAACACCGTTGGTCTCCATCAGGCTGAGCAAGGTCGCGGCGGTTGGCGCTGGTTCGGCGGCTGCCGGCGCGTGCGCTGCCAGTTCCGGCTGGCGCGCGAGGAGGCTGTCCCGAAGCATTCTCGCAAACGCGCCTTGATCGCGCTCCGCCTCGGTCAGGGTGAGCCACGCGGTTGTGCCGGGGTGCGCCTCGGCGTACTGTGCGGCCAGGGAGGTCTTGCCGTAGCCAGCGGGCGCGATCACCAATACAAGCCCGTAGTCCAGGTTGTTCTCGAGGGCTTCAAGTGCGTGCGGACGGGCAATCCATTGTCGGCGAGGCTTGGGTGGTTTAGTACGAACTGCCACGAAATTGATCCTTGTTTCGTTCGCTTCAAGCCGTTCGGACGATTGTTGGAAGCGACTGCGTTGGAAAGGGTCCTGCGGGCTTGGTTCCCAATATACAACAAGCCCGGCGATTGCGCGAATAGGCGTCTGCCAATTCGCGCAACCGGTTTAGCGCTCGATCCGAAACAAGGCGCCATCGCTCCGCCCGAAGACCTCGGGGAAGTAGCGCTGCTCAATCATGGCCGGGATGGCCTGGAAGCTGCCCGCCATTCCGGCCCGCAGCAGATAGGTGTACTCGTACGTGCCGCGCGGCAGGAAGTCGGCGAACACGTCGATCCGCTCGTCGCGAAGATCCTTGCTGCCAAACCACCACCATCCCCACCCGCCGGTGCCCCCGAAACCCGGCCCGGATTCATTGGACGCCGCGCCCTGGGCGGTGGTCTTCAGTGAACGATCCACAGCCTCGGTCCCCGCCGGGAAGGTATCGGACAGGCGCACAAAGTACATGTCGGCCGGCGCGATCAGGGTCAGCCGAACCCGGATGTTCTGGCCGATCTTTGCGCCACTGATGGCCGGGCAGGGCTTGTCTTCCGCGGGCTGGCAATCGGCCAGTTCATACTTGCGCGCGACGCTAAAACCCCGGCTGATGGCCCGGGCGGTGTCGGCGGGGATGTAGGCGCGCAGGCGGGCGGTGTAGTACATCCGGCCGTCGCCGGCCCCGCGCTCAAAGCCCAATAGGTTGGCCTGTCCGCGCAGAAGCCGGGCCACCTCGACGCTCAACGTAGCGGGTGTTGCCAGGCTGGCTTGCGCCGCTTTGCCATTCAGCACGCTCGTGTCGTTCAAGGTGACTCGCCAGTCGTAGCTCGCGTTCAGTTCTCCGCTTGTGTTCATCCACTCGCTCAGCGCCATCACCGCCCAGGCGATTTCCTGATTGGTCTCCCAGCTGTCCCCCTGGCGGGCGACCATCAGCCAGCGCACAACGTTTGGAACCAGGTTGTTCCGTGGATCAAGGCGGGCAAAGGCCAGCAGCGCCATTGCCGTGGCGCGCGTGTTGGTCGTAAGGTTGTAGTAGTCGTTCGTCTTTTCCTGCCAGCTCAGGCCCGTGGCGCTGGCGATGCCGGCGTTTGCCAGATCGCTCATCAGGGTTTGGGCTTGCTGGCGAGGGGCTGAATCGGGCGGATTGAGGGTTGAGATCGACATGGCCAGCAACGCCCGCGCCCAGTAGTCGAGCTTCTCCCGATTCTCGTAAAGCAGGTTGAGTTGAGGGGTGATGTTCGTCGCCCCGCCTTCGGCCAGGGCGAAGGTGACAAAGGCCTGTTGATTGGCCGCCCGGGCCGACGTCGCCGACGCGACCGGCACAAGCGCTCCGCGGGCGAAACGCTCGGCGCGGGACACTGCCGCGGCGTCCACCGCCAGCCCGGCCCGCTTCGCCTTCGCCAGAGCCAGATAGGCATAGGCGCTGACATTAGTGTTGACTGAGCATTGTTCGTTGCGCCACCAGCACCAACCGCCGGCGCTGAGCTGATAGGCCAGCAGGCGCTGAATGGACTGGCTCGCGTCGGCCCGGGCCGTCGACCCCGGGCGGGCGGGCAGGCCCAGTTCGGCCAGTGCCGACAGCAGCCGCGACGCGGTTGTCTCGTTGTCTTCGAACGCGTTTCGATCCATCGCCAGCCGGCCCTGGGTGGTGGCCGCCGCCAGAGAGGTGTCCACCTGCATCTCAAGGGCGCCCCGCCCGGTGTCCAGTCGCGCCGGCAGGGCGATGAGTTCCAGCCGCTTGCCGGCTTCCGACAAGTCGCCGGCGGTGCCCACCGTCTCGGGCGCGCTGTAGCGCAGGATCGGAATTCCGCCGCCGGGGGCCGTGGTCAGGCCTGGCTTGGCGCTGTCCTGATATTCACCGCCCCTGGCGGAAAAGGTGATGTTGGCCGCCGCCG
>JBKJQK010000100.1:0-3527 GCA_046594095.1 Anaerolineae bacterium
TCAATCGGCGAGGCCACTTCCTTGCCCTCGGCGCTGAAATACACATTGCTGCACTGGATCACGCAGCCGGGCATGCAGGCATGGGTCTGATCGCCACCGCGCGACGTGTTGAGCGGCCCGATGTAGTCGCCACCCATCTTGAAGACCTCGCCGGACTTCGGATCGACCTGTTGCCCTGAGGTGAAGTTCCTGACCGGGATGCCGCCGATGTAGTTCTGGTAGTCGGCCATCCCCATGGTTCCGACCGCGGCGTAGAACTTTGTGACCACGTCGTCGGCCAGGAGCTTGCCCGAGTAGGTCTTGACCGCGTCACGGACGCCTTTGGGGTCATGAAACTGGGGGACCTTGTCCAGATCGACCACAATCGCCTTGACCTTCTTGCTGCCCATCACGGCCCCCACCCCTCCCCGCGCGGCGAAGCGCGACGGGCGGCCATCGACGTCGCTGAAGGCAATTCCAGCCATCAGGCCAAGATACTCGCCGACCGGCCCGCACAGGGCCAGGGCGACCTTCTTGCCGTACTTCGCATAGAGCGCTTCGGCCACGGCGAAATTGCCTTTGCCCAGGTAAGGCGCGGCGTCCTCAAAGAGGATAGATCCGTCCTTCTTAAAATGCAGGACGACCCAGTCAGCCGATGCCTCATGCAGCGTGAAGTGGGAAACCCCGACCTGGCCGAGGCCGTAGCCAAAAGTCCCGCCGCCATTGGCTTCTTTGATTCCACCGGTGAGCGGGCTCTTGCACCCAACGCTCGTGCGATTTGCGTTGGAGAACGTTGTGCCCGAGAAAGGGCCGGCAGAAAAGAGCAGCTTGTTGGCGGGCGAAAGCGGGTCGACCGTCGCCACGCCAGCATCCAGAAAGGTCCGCCCGATCAGCCAGCGTCCCGACCTGACGACGTCGATGCCGTCGATGTCGCGCGATTCGATTGCCTGTGTGGCCAGATTGATGTCGATTGCTTTTCGCATGTCTAGTTTCCTTGGTTGGGCGCGCGGCGCGCCGGGCTATTCGGCCCGGAAGGGCGCAATGACGTGGAGATCGCCAATGTACTCCGGCCGGCCGGGGTGATCGAGCATCTGGCGGATGGCCTGCGACTCGCCGGTGTGATAGAAGTAGTGATAGATCACCCGCTGGACCATGCTCCCGACGTTGTGCGAAAAAAGTTTGCCCTTGCGCAGCGGAATCTCGAGCAACTTCGGGGTGGTCAGCGCGTCAAGATAGGGATCCGCCGCAGTCGTGATCCGCCTCCAGGCATCGACGACGGCGTCGAGCGGGGGCTGGGAGGCCAGTTTGCCGTAGCCTGCCCACTCATCGACCTCGGGGGCGACGATCTGCCCCTGAATCAGGCGCAGGAAGTAGGCCTGCTCGTGATAGGCCAGATGGGCGATGTTCCAACTCATGCAGTTCATCGGCCCAAGGCGTTTGCGGGCGTCGTCGTCCGAGACGCCTTCAAAACCGCGCATGAATTCGGCGCGGGCAAAGCGGAGTTGTTCAATCAGCGGATGCGGCATCAGGATTCCTTCAGACTGGCAAGTTCCAGCGCGCTATTTTAGCCGGGCCAGGGCCAGTGCGATCCCGGCCGCGACCCGGGCGTTGTTCGATAGGAGCGCCGTGTTGGCCCGCACGCTCGCGCCTTCGGTCAAAACCGCGATCCGGCCAAGCATAAAGGGGGTGGCTTCGGCCCCGTGGATGCCCGCGGCGTCGGCGTCGGCCTGAGCCTGGAGGATGGCGGCCTCGGCGGCGGCGACGGATAACTCGGCCTCGGCGGGGACCGGCACACAGACGAGCTCGCCGCCGGGCAGGCCGAGCGCGCGGCGGGCGCGCACAATCCGGGCGACGTCCTCAGGCGTATTGGCCCGGGCGTCGGCGCGGAGTCCGCTGCGGCGCGAGTAAAAGGCCGGGATCTCGTCGGTGCCGTAGCCGATCACGGGCACGCCGAGCGTCTCGAGGTGCTCGAAGGTAAGCGGCAGGTCGAGTAACGCCTTCGCGCCCGCGCACACGACTGTGACCGGCGTGCGGCCGAGCTCAGTCAGGTCGGCGCTGACGTCATAGGGGTGGCCGCGGTGCACGCCCCCGATCCCGCCGGTGGCGAAGACGCCGATCCCGGCCCGGGCGGCCAGAAACATCGTAGCGGCGACGGTCGTGGCGCCGTCGCCGCCGAGGCCCATCACAATGCCAAGGTCGCGGACGCTGCACTTGCGCGCGCCCTGGGTGGTAGCGAGGTACTCGAGCTCAGCGGCCGTGAGCCCGATCTTGATCTCGCCGCCGAGAAGGGCGATGGTGGCCGGCTCGGCCCCACCCTCGCGGACGTTGCGCTCCATGTCCTGGGCGGTGCGCAGGTTATGCGGATAGGCCAGGCCGTGGGTGATGACGGTGGATTCGAGCGCGACGATGGGGACGGGATTTGCGTTTGATTGTGTCACGGTATGTGCGCCGGCGGTTGTTGCCCGGGGGATATGTTAACGCGTGCGGGGCGCTCATCCGCCCAACGGTGCGAGCGGGTCTTGTTGCGGAGTAGAATTCACCCGTTGGGGGGCGCTGGCGTTGGGCAGCTCGCTTTGTTTGAAACAGGTGTCCCGAAATGAAAACCAACACCCTTCGATTCGGTCTTGCCCTGGCGCTATGCCTCGGCCTGATGGCCACCCCGTCGGCTTCATCTCCGGCCCAGGCCGTTAACGGGGCGCCGGGCGATCCGGCGCTGTCCGGCGCCACCCAGGTTTCGGTGGGCGTCAACCACACCTGCGCCGTGGCAAGCGGCGCGCTCTACTGTTGGGGCGTCAACGCCTACGGCCAGCTCGGCGATGGCACGCTTGTCAATCGCCTTGTCCCGACGAAAGTGGCGGGCCTGAGCGCGAGTGTGACCCAGGTTGCCGCCGGCGACAGCCATACCTGCGCGGCGCTATCGACCGGCGCGGTCAAGTGCTGGGGGTTCAATCTCAAGGGGCAGCTCGGAAACGGCACAACGGTGGACAGCGCCACTCCCGTCACGGTCACCGGGCTGTCGAGCGCCACCCAGGTTGAGGCGGGGATGTACTTCTCGTGCGCTGTGGACGGGGGCAAGGCCCGCTGTTGGGGTACGAACTACGGTGGTCAACTTGGCGACGGCACAACAACCGATCGCCACTCACCAACGGCGGGTGCGGGCGGGTTCACCACTGTTACCCGCATCGCCACTGGAGAAGCCCATACGTGCGCGGTCGCGGACATGCGCCGTGGCGGACGGCGTCGCCAAGTGTTGGGGCGACAACAGCACGGGCGCGGTCGGAGATGGCGCGCTCGTCAACCGAAACGCGCCTACAGCGGTGACGGGTGTTTCTTCAAACCCGATCGCCATTGACACGGGTGCGCAAACCTCATGCGCGATTGAGGCCGATGGCCGGGTGAAGTGCTGGGGCTACGGCGGCGACATGTGCGCTAAAACCCCAGGTGCCGTCGCCGAGCTGGTCCAGTATCCGCGAGCCCCAGCATTTGACCGCACCAGCGGCTGTCAGAGCACATGTCGCCGCCGTAGCCCCAGCACTTCACCCGGCCAT
>JBKJQK010000186.1:0-13105 GCA_046594095.1 Anaerolineae bacterium
CTGGCCCTGTCGCTCTATCGGACGATGCAGATCATCCGGCAGTCCGAGGAAGGGTTGGCGCGGTCGTATTCAGCCGGGCTGATCCATGGCGCGTGCCACACTTATGTCGGCGAGGAAGCCATCGCCACGGGCGTGTGCGCGCATCTGACCCACGACGATGCGGTGTTCAGTACCCATCGCGGCCATGGTCATGCCCTGGCCAAGGGCGTCACGCCGCGCGAGCTGTTCGCCGAGCTCTATGGGCGCGAGACCGGCGTTTCGCACGGGCGCGGAGGGAGCATGCACTTGTTCAAGCCCGAGGTCGGGATGATGGGCACCAGCGGCATTGTGGCCCCCTGCATCCTGCAGGCGGCCGGGGCCGGCTTCTCGTTCAAGCTGCGCAAAACGAATCACGTTGGGGTGGCCTTCTTCGGCGATGGCGCCTCGAACAACGGGGCCTTCCACGAGGGCATCAACCTCGCCGCGATCTACCAGACGCCGACCCTGTTCGTGTGCGAGAACAACCAGTTCGCAACCGAGATCGCCTTCAGCTACGCCACCCGCAACACCGATGTGTGGCGGAAGGCCGAAAACTACGGCATCCCCGGCATCTGCGTGGATGGCAATGACGTGCTCGCGGTCTATGGCGCGGCCGGCGAGGCGCTCAAACGCGCCCGGGCGGGCGGTGGCCCAACCCTGATCGAGGCCAAGACCTACCGCACCCGACCGCATTCGGAGGGCATGCGCGACGGCGGCTATCGCTCGCTCGAGGACATCGAGGCCTGGAAGAAGCGCGACCCGCTCACGCTTCTGACCGCCCGGGCGCTGGCCGAGAGCCTGGCCTCCCAGAGTGAGCTGGACCAGATCGCCGAGGAAGTCCGGGCCATGATCGTTGACGCGGCCGAATTTGCCAAAAACAGTCCGTATCCGGATGGCGCGACCGCCACCCAGCACGTGTACGCGGAGGCTTAATCAACATGAGAGACATCACCTGGACCGCCGCCACCCGCGAAGCCCTGGCCGAGCGCATGGCCATCGATCCCACCATCTTTGTCGTGGGCGAGGGCATCGGCCCGCGCGGCGGCAACTTTGCCACGACCCTGGGCCTGTACGAGATCTACGGCGGATCGCGCCTGGTCGACACGCCCATCAGCGAGCGCGGCTTTATCGGGATGTGCTGCGGGGCGGCCATGACCGGCGCGCGCCCGGTGGTCGACTTCATGATGGTCGACTTCATCCTGGATGCCTTTGGCGAGATCTTCAATCAGGTCGGCAAAATGCAGTATATGAGCAGCGGCCGTTTGAAGATGCCGTTGTTGATCCGGGGCTGCATCGGCATCGGCGGCAGCGCGGCGACCCATCACTCGGGCGCCTACTACGCTCAGTTCGCCAACATCCCCGGTCTGCGGGTGGTGGTACCCTCGAACCCCTACGACGCTAAAGGCTTGTTTCGGACCGCCCTGACCTGCGACGATCCGGTTCTCTTCCTCGAGCATAAGAGCCTGATGTCTGTGAAGGGTCCGGTGCCCGACGAGAGCGACGACTATCGCATCCCGTTCGGCCAGGCCAAGGTGGTCCGCGAAGGCAAGGATGTCACCGTGGTGACGCTGGGAATGATGGTCCGCAAGACCCTCGAGGCCGCCGAAGTTCTGGCGAAGGAAGGCATCTCGGTCGAGCTCATCGATCCCCGCACCGTCTCGCCGCTCGACACCGACGCGATCCTGAAGTCGGTGACCAAGACCGGCCGGCTGCTCATCGTTGACGAGAGCTTCCAGCCATGCGGGATCGGGGCCGAAGTTGCCGCTCGCATTATTGACCTCGGGTTTGATCAGCTCGACGCGCCGATTCGGCGCCTGAATGGCGCGTTTGCGCCGACGCCGTATGCGCCGTCGCTCGAAGCCGCGATTGTTCCCAACCCGAAGACGATCGCTCAGGCGATCCGTGACTTGATCAAGGAGTAAGCATGGCGGTCGAGATTGTGTTGCCCCGCCTGGGTTGGACGATGGAGGAAGGCGTCTTCGTCGAGTGGCTAAAGAAGGACGGAGACCCGGTCAAACCGGGTGATCTGATCTACGTGGTGGAGAGCGACAAGACCACCGCCGAGGTCGAGAACTTCGACGCCGGCATCCTGCGGATCGTGCCGAATGGACCGCTGGCGGGCCAGAAAATTCCCGTGGGGTTGCTGCTGGCGTATGTCGCCCAGCCCGGGGAGAAGTTGCCCTTTGAAAGTGGCGCAGTAACGGGCGCAGTAGCGCTGGGCGGCGTAGTAATGTCGGACGCGCCTGTCGTGCTTGTGGCGGTGACGGCAAACGACACGGTCACGGCGGGTCTGGTCGCAGCCGCGGCGGTCGCGGCCCAGTCTACTGCTGGAGTGTCGACCGGAAACAGCCTCGAGCCTGCAATAAGTCCGCGCGCGCGCCGAGTGGCGGGTGAGCTCGGGGTGGATTGGTCAACCCTGAGCGGCAGCGGCGCCACCGGCCGGATCGTCGAGCGCGATATTCGGGCGGCTGTGGTTGCCAAGGCGGCGGCCGCCGCTTCCGCGCCCAAGGTCAATGCCAGCCCAATTGCCCAGCGCGCAGCCAACGATCTGGGCGTCGATCTGGCAGCCCTGGCCGCGAGCATGCCCGACAAGCGGATTGAGCGCGCCGACGTCGAGCGTTTCGCCGCCGAACGGGTGTCCAAGACGCAGGCGGCTTCCGCGCCGGGCGCGCCTGTCGTGGCTGCGGCGCCATCTACGGCCAGCCGCAAGCCCATGTCGAGCACGCGCAAGCTCATCGCCGAGCGGATGACGACGACGCTGCGAACGGTGGCGCCGGTGACGCTCACGACCGAAGCCGATGCGACTGAACTGGTTCGGTTGCGCGAGGCGCTCAAGGCCGAGGCTGCAAATGGCGGAGCGGAAGCGCCGTCCTACAACGACCTGCTGGCCAAGATCTCGGCGGTGGCGCTGGCCGGCCACCCCGGCCTGAACGCCCGGATCGAGGGCGACGAGATCGTGACCGAGTCGGCCGCCCACATCGGGATTGCGGTTGACACCGACCGGGGACTGCTGGTCGTGGTGGTCCGCGACGCTCAGGACAAGACGGTCCGCCAGATCGCGGCGGACGCGCGCGCGCTCATCGCCCGTGCCCGCGAGGGCAAGGCGGCGATGAACGATTTGCGCGGCAGCACGTTCAGCATCACCAACCTGGGGATTTACGACATCGACGCCTTCACGCCGATCATCAACGCCCCGGAGTGCGCGATTCTGGGGGTCGGGCGGATTGTCGCGAAGCCGGTCCTGGTGAAGAACCGGGTGAAGGCCCGCAAGATGATGGCGCTGAGCCTGACCTTTGATCATCGGCTGGTCGATGGCGCGCCGGCCGCCCGCTTCCTGCAGCGGATCAAGCAACTGATCGAGCAGCCGTATCTCTGGCTGGCGGCGTAGCGCCGTTCATCCTGGCGGTCAGACCGCCTGCTTCCCGAATACGGGCCGCGGAATACCGCGGCTGAGCATCACGTTTGCCCTGCTCGAGTTGAGCGTCTAACGGGGTTACTTGTGGACCCAGGCTTCCGCCGGGGTGACGTTCCCTTGGGATGCCGGCCGGTTCCAGATCGCGGGCAGGCTGATCGCGCTCAAAGTCCAGTCCCGCAGGGACTTCGTTCATGTTGCGAGCGGTTTCTAACCGCTCGCGGCCCGGTCAGTACATCGTCGCGCCGCCGTCGATGACAAAGGCCTGACCGGTCGTCGCGGCGGCGGTCGGGCTGGCCAGATACACGGCGAACTCGGCGATCTCCTCGGGCTCGATCCGCCGGCCGATCGGCACGATCGTCCGCTCGATCTCCTCAAAACTCTTGTTCAACCGTTTTGCGTCGTAGGCCAGGCGCTTGTCGTTCATCAGCGAGCGGACCGTGCCCGGGCAGATCGCGTTGACGGTAATGCCGTCCTTGACAACCTCGAGGGCCAGCGAGCGAGTCAGCCCGAGCAGCCCGTGTTTGCTGGCGGAGTAGGCGGCGCCGTGCAAGGTCCCGGTCCTGCTGGCGATGGAGGCGATGTTGATGATCCGCCCGTATTTGCGCTGGAGCATGCCCGGGAGCGCCCGCTTGCTGAGCAGGTAGGGGACGGTCAGGTTCACCCGCAATGTCAACGTCCAGAAGGCGTCGTTGAAATCGACGACCGGGCGCGGATCGGCGCTGCTGCCGATACCGGCGTTGTTGACCAGGATGTCGATCCGCTCAAGGGCCGCGGTGGCGGCGCGCCAGACCTGGTCCGGCCCGTCATCGTCAGCCAAATCGGCGATGGCCACTGCGCAGCGGCGGCCCATCGCCTCAATCTCAGCCTTGAGCGACTCAAGCTCATCGGCCGCCCGGGCGGTGACGACGACGTCGGCGCCTTCGCGGGCGAGGGCCAGCGCGATTGCCCGGCCCATGCCCTTGCTGGCGCCGGTCACGAGGGCGTTGTTGTTGAGTAATTTCATGGCGTCGGGTATATCTTGTTAACGCGAACGTAGGCGCCTTTCAAGTGGTCGTCGATCAGGAACAACGCCCGGGCTTCATCCCTATCCTTGATCGCGGCGAGGATCTCGGAATGGCTCTTGACGAGGTAGTCCCGGAAATCCGGGTTCGCGACAGTTCGTGAAAGCAGGAACAGATGGATCTGGGGGCGAAGGTCCAGCCAGCACCGGATGAGGCGCGTGTGTCCGGTGGACTCGACCAGGGTCTGGTGGAAACGCGTATCCAGATCGGCGGCCAGCGGCCCGGTGATCGTCTCGGCGCTGCTGGCGATCATTTCGTCCACAATCCCCGACATCTCGTCGAGGTGTTCCTGGCTGGCCTTCTTCACGGCTTCGCGCACCGCGAGTCGCTCGAGTGAGCGGCGCAGGCTGTAGACCTCGTCCAGGTCCTCGCGCGAGAGCCGGGCAACCGTGGCCCCGCGGTTCGGATGGACGATCACGAGCCCTTCGCGCTCGAGTTTCTGGATGGCTTCCCGGACAGGCCCCCGGCTTACGCCCATTGAGGCGGCCAGGATTTCCTCGCGCAGGCGGTCGCCCGGCGCAATCTTGCCGTTGACGATCGCGTCGCGCAGTCGGACGACGACCTCATCCGACAGGCTGCGCTTCACCGGCGCGGACAGAATGTCGGCCAATTTGCTTTCACGTAACATAACTTCACCTGCCTGATTAACCGTGGGCACACCGAGCGTTTAGGAGGACCGAGTCGCCCGTGATCTTCACGATAACAAATGAGCATATCAACGCGGCCCGGAATTGTCAATGGGTTGTTTTTTGTTAACTGTCAACGGTATAATTTGGTCAGAGGCAAATCATGAAAGAACACAGTGTGCGCGCCGCCTGGCGCGCGGGAAAAGCGGTCACCAGCGCCTGGTTGCATATCCCGTCGACGGTCACGGCCGAGATCTGCGCCAATTCTGGTTTCGATGTGATGACCATCGACATGCAGCATGGCCCGATCGACTACGAGACCGCCGTCAACATGATGATCGCAATGAACGGCGCGCCGGCCGTGCCGTTTGTGCGGGTGCCCTGGAATGAGCCCACGATGGTCCAGCGGGCGCTGGATGGGGGCGCTTACGGGATCATCTGCCCAATGGTCAACAACCGGGCCGAATGCGAGCGCTTTGTGGGCGCATGCAAGTATCCACCGTTGGGCTTTCGAAGTAACGGCGCTTACCGGGCGTCCCGCATATTTGGCGCCGATTATCAGAGCTGGGCCAACGATTTCGTGGTCGCGATGGCGATGATCGAAACCCGCGAGGGGTTTGAAAAGCTTGATGAGATTCTGGACACGCCCGGGCTGGACGCGATCTTCGTCGGCCCGAGCGATCTCAGCATCAGCATGTACGGAGTGAACGCCGCCGACCATGTCACCCAGCCGATGCTGGGTCATATTGAGGAGATCGCCCGCCGCGCGCAGGCCAAGGGCATTCCGGCCGGGTTGTACACCGTTGCGCCTGAATACGCCCGGCGCGCGCTCGCGATGGGCTATCGGTTTGTGACTTCGCATGGCGATGACGGCTTGCTGGCTCAGACTCTGCGCGCCGTCGCGAAGGCCATCAAAGCCTAGACCCCGCGCAAGGCCCATGCGATTCATCGGCATTGATCTGGGCACCACGACCATCAAGGGCGCCGTGCTCAATCTGGACACCGGCGGGCTGGAGCATTTCTCGCGCCGGCCTTTCCCGGGCAGCATCGGCGGATTGCCGCGTCTGCATCATGAGGTCAGCCCGAAAGCGGTGATGGATGAGACGCGGGCGGTCCTGGCCGAGCTTCTGGCCTATGCGCCGGATTGCCAGGGCATTACGTTCTGCAGCCAGATGCACGGACTTGCGCTCGTCGACGCCCAGGGCGAGCCGCTGACCAATATTCTGACCTGGCAGGACCAGCGGGCGATGGAGCCCGGCCCGAAGCCCGGCCAGACCTGGTTTGAGACCCTGCGGGCGACGCTGATGCCGGACGAAATCCGCCAGATCGGCAACGACCTGTGGGTGATGCGCCCGATCAGCGCCCTGTTCTGGATGGCCGGGCACGGGCGCCTTCCTGCCGGAGCGTCGTTCCAATCGCTGCCCGACTTTGTCAACGCGCAATTGAATGGTGGCCCGGTTGCCACGGATATCTGCCATGCCGCGGCGTCCTCGCTGTTCAACCTGGATACCGGCGACTGGCACCATGCGCTGATCGCGAAGCTGGGCCTGGAGGGCATCCGCCTTCCCCGGGTCGTCGATCGCGCCAATCCGGTTGGCGAATGGCGCCATGAGGATCGGACGATTCCGCTCTTTCCGCCGATGGCCGACCAGCAGTGCTCGCTCCTGGGCGCGAGGCTGCGGCCGGGCGAATTGTCGATCAACGTCAGCACCGGCTCGCAGGTTGGGATGCTGACTGACGGGCCGGTTTTCGGCGACTTCCAGACCCGCCCGTTCTACGGCGGCCGGTATCTGAGCACCTGCATTCACGTCCCGGCCGGGCGCTCGCTCAACGCGCTGGTTCGGCTGTTGACCGAGCTGGCGGCCGCCGAGGGGGTGTCACTCCAGCGGGTGTGGGAGACCATCGAGTCGCTGGCTGCAAAGGCGGGCGACTCCGATCTGGGGGTTGATCTGTCGTTCTTCGCCGGCCAGCTCGGCAGCGAGGGCGCGATCACCCATATCCGCGAGGACAACCTGAGTGTGGGCGCGCTGTTCCAGGCCGCCTTTGCGAGCATGGCCGCCAATTACAAGATGCTGGCGCTTCGGGTGGCCCCGCAGCGCGACTGGTCGCGGCTGGTCTTCTCGGGCGGGCTAGTGTTGCAGATGCCCGTTTTGCGCGAGCTTATCCTGGGCCAGTTCAACTGCGATTACCGCCTGGCCGAAGGCGGCGAGGACGCGCTGATGGGAATCCTGGCGGACTGCGCGGACAGGGTTGGGAAAACAGGTTAAGGGCTATTGCACCTGAGCGGGGGTTGATCGAATCGACTCCTCCCAGCGAAGCTGCAGGCCAAGCCGGGCGGACAGAACCGATTGAAACTCCTCGAGCAGGGCGGGTGTGTTGCGGACCTGTCGAGGCGTCAGATCCTTTTCCAGACAGTGCGCGGCCAGCGCGCCGGCGGCCTCGCCGATATTCCACTCGACTGGATGCAGGCGATAGCAGCCATTGGTAATGTGGGTGACGCCCAGGTTCTTACACGCCGGAAGCAGATTCTCGACCCGAACCGGAAGGAGCGCCCCCAGCGGAACCTCAAACGGCCAGCTGTCGACGTCCACATAGGTTCGCAGGGCGGTGCTGGGATGGAGGTCGATCCGATAGCTGCCGACGCCCACGGTGTCATGGAATCGTTCGGCGCCTACAAGCCCGGCCCGTTGTTCCACCCCAACGTGCTGTTCCGTGACGATGCTCTCGGCAACGATTCGGCGCGCCTCGCGAACATAGGCGCTCTTGGCCAATCCATGCGCGGTGTCGCCCAGCGCGTCTCCGCGGAGTCGCAATCCCCGGTAGCCATAGCCAGCGTCGTGGCGGGGCGCCTCGGTCTGCATCCAGTACAGCCAGCTCAGGCTGAGCTGCCGGGCCTCATGCAGCGCCGCGCACGTCACCGATTCCTCCACCCCGATCAGCGGTTTAAGCCAGTAGTCGATTTGGGGCCAGTTCACCATGGTGATGCCGCTGCGGAAGGCGCCGGGAGCGAAGTTCTTTTCGTAGAGGATGCGGCGATAGTGCCAGAAATCGAAACTGCTCTCGCGGGTGGGATCGCCGTCAAAGATGCTGCGGCGGCGCTTCTCGAGCGTGATGGGGTTCACGTCTTCCCAGCCAAGCTGCGGCCCCGGCCAGAATGACGCGCGGTAACTCCGCCAAAAATCGTAGTCGGCAGGCCGTTCAATCGTGTGATCCTCGCCGGGCAAGTAGTCGAGGGCGAAGCACCAGGTCACTGCCTGCTGGTCCAGCGGGTTCGCTTCTCCGGGCAACGCGTGCAACTCGCCGGTCTGGGACTGGCTCTCCGCGCCGATAACGTGCTCGACCCGGGCCAGATCAAGCAGATCGCCAAGCTCGGTCGCGTCCAGAATGTACGGCGCATGGAGGATGACGTCGTCGCCGGTCTGGCTGTCGCGGGCGCGAACGGCGCGCACCTTATCGCCATCGCATTCCGCCGCGACAGGGCGATGCCAAGGCAGCACCCGGAGTTGGCTGGAGGACCGGTATGGCGCGAGCATTGCCTCCAGCACGGCCAGACCCACCCGCGGCTCATGGCAAATACGGCTGACATTCCCGCGCCCAGGATTCAATTTTGGATCGTTGTGCGCATCCTCGACGAGGGGATAGTGGCGGCGATAGTAATCGCGGATGCCGTTCCTGAGCTGGCGGTAGGTCTCCGTGCATCCAGTCTCCTCGATCCAGTTGTGCTCGTCAGGCGGAACGCCCTGGGCCGTCATCTGGCCGCCGATCCAATCCGTTTCCTCCGTCAGAATCACGCGCTTGCCCAGTCGAAGCGCCGAGAGCGCGGCCGCAATCCCGCCCAACCCGGCGCCGACAACCAGGATATCCGTCGAAAGCTCTTTGATCATGCTGTTATTCCAAGCCGCGTTCTCAGCCCTTTGTGCCGGAGAACATAAAGCTGTTGATGATGTGCCGCTGCGCGATAACGTAGAGGACAAGCACTGGCAGCACGCTCATCGTGGTCGCGGCCAGTTGCAGATTCCAGATCGGCAGGCCATAGCTGTCGTTGAAATTGTTCAGCGCCAACGGAAGCGTAAACATGGCCAGGTCATTGAGGTAGATCAGCGGCTCGAGGTAGGCGTTCCAGCTGGCTAGAAAGGTCAGGATTGCGAGCGCGCCGAGCGCAGGCTGGGCGAGGGGCAGCGCGATCCGCACGAAGATCCCGAACCGGTTCAACCCATCCAGCATGCCGCTCTCCTCGATGTCCCGGGGCAGATTCAGAAAGAACTGCCGCATCATGAACGTGCCAAACACGCTACCCGCGCCGAAGATCGGAATCACGATGAGCGGAATGTGGGTATTGGTCACGCCCAGCGCGCTGGCCAGGGCGAAGTTCGGGATGATGCTGACCTCGGTCGGCAGCATCAATGCGCTCAGCAGCAGAAGGAAGATGATGTTCGATCCGGGAAAACGAATGCGGGCAAAGGCATAGCCGCTGAGTGATGAGACAAGCGCGACGCCGACGGTGACCAGCGCCGCGATATACAGGCTGTTGAGATATTGCCGCGCAAATGGCTGATAGGTGAACGCATCGGCGAAGTTCTGCCATTGCGGGTTCAGCGGAATCAGCGCGGGCGGAAAGGCGAATATTTCGTTGTTCGTCTTCAGCGCGCCACTGGCCATCCAAATGAATGGATAGATGAAGGGCGCCGCCAGCGCAAGCAGCGCCACATAGGCGGGAACGAGGCGGAAACGGCGCGACAGCTTGAGCGACTGCATGTTCAAACCTCGTTGTATGAGACCCGGCGCCTGAGCGCCCACTGCAAGGCGGTGAAGGCGAGCGCCACGACGAACAGGATCACCGCCAGCGCGCTCGCATAGCCCGTTTCAAAGATGCGAAACGCCTGGTAGTAAATGTAGTAGACCAGGACCATCGTCGCGTTGGACGGACCGCCTTGCGTCAGCAGGATGATGTGATCGAACACCTGCAGCGATCCGATCACGGTGATGATGGTCACCAGCATCAGGGTGGGCGCCAGGAGCGGCAGCTTCACCCGCCGGAAGACCTGCCATTCATTTGCGCCATCGATGCGGGCGGCTTCCATGAATTCGGGCGGCAGACTCTTGATCGCGGCGAGCAGGATGACGGTGTTCAAACCCACCCCCTTGATCACCCGCGTGACGATCACTGAGATCATCGCCCAGGCGGGCTCGCGCAGCCAATTCGGGCCCGAGACGCCCAACACCTTCAGAAACTGGTTGACGGTGCCCTGTTCGCCCTGGAGCATGAACCGCCACACGATGATCCAGGCGGCTGTGCTGGTGATGACCGGGGCGAAGAACAACGCCCGAAAACACGTGCCGCCCCGCAGAGGCTGGGCCAGCAGCGACGCCAGGGCAAGCGCGAGCATCAGATTCAACGGCACCAGCCCGGCGGTAAAGATCAGGCTGTTGGTGATGACCTTCCAGAAGAGCGGGTCATTTTGCAGCGCGGTTTGGAAGTTCTCCAAACCAACAAAGGCGCTTTGGCCGCTAAGCAGGTTTCTCGACTGCAGGCTGAACACGAAGACGGCGATGATGGGTCCAAGCACAAATGCCAGGAATCCGAGCGTCTGAGGCGTTACAAAGAGATAGCCCCACAACGCATCCTTTGTCGCGAGCGAAAAGCGCTTTGGCCTGGTGTGTGTCATGGTGTGGTTCCCCGCGTTCAGGATGCCTGGGGCGCCTATTGCGGCGGCGCCCCAGGCATCGCGTCTCAGGAGGCGCGTCGCCTACCTGGCGGCCAGCACAGGCTTGAGCATTTCGCACATCCCCGTCAGGATCTGTTGCGCGTTTGCGTCCGCCTTCCATAGCTTGTCGAACTCTGCGCGGGCTATCAGGTCAATTTTGGGGAAACTCGGATGGGAGGGAAGGACCGTTCCCTTCTCAATCCCGCTCACGACCGACGCCTTCATCTGGTCCGGTGTGACCAGCTTGTTCGAAGCCAGCCAGGCCGTCCCGTTCAACACTGACGAGCGCGCGGGCGGGAAGTACTGGGCCGTCAAAGCGGTGTTTTCCGGATTGGTCATGAAGGCCAGGAAGTTCAGCGCCTCGTCCTTGTTCTTGCTCGCGTTCCAGACCGCAAAGGCGGCCTGGCCGATGATCTGGGCGTTCCCGGGCAGCGGGACCATCCCCCACTTGAACTCGGCCTTCTCGAGCTTGCTCAGGCGACTGAGCTGGGCGGTCGTCATCGCAGCTTTGCCCGCATAGAAGTCGGCCTGCTCTCCGGGAGGCACCACGCTCTTGTCCTTGTAGACCATGTTGTGGAACAACTGAACGGCCTTCACGGCCTCGGGCTTGTCAAGGCCGCAGATATTGTCCGCCGTCCACGCGTCACCGCCAAAGGACCGGATGATCGGCACAATCGTCGCCCAGGGGCTGGT
The DNA here is from genome assembly GCA_046594095.1 of Anaerolineae bacterium. Lineage (GTDB taxonomy): Bacteria > Chloroflexota > Anaerolineae > J036 > Brachytrichaceae > Brachythrix. The sequence goes on from JBKJQK010000186.1 coordinate 11,519, forward strand.
GAAGCCAGCGCCATCGATGGTCTGGAAACCGTAGGATCCGGCTGGCAGCTTCTTCTGAACATCCGCGGACGCCTTGGCAAGGTTTTCCCAGGTCCAGGTTCCGGCCTTGACATAGTCTTCGGGTGTCTGCGCGCCGGCAGCGGCGAACATGTCCTTGTTGTAGACCACGAAGAACGGCGAGCTCGAGAAAGGCACGCCATAGACGGCATTCGCTTTGGTCCACAATCCCATCGCGGGCTTGGACAGGTCGGCATAGTTGTAGCCGGCGGTCTTGTCAAGCGTCGGGCGCAGGTCGGCGAGAACGCCGGCATTGACGAAGGTGGGAGCGCTCGACTCAACCACCCAGCCGACATCCGGCGGCGTCGCGCTGCTGAGCTGGATGGTGACCTTGCTGACGTAATCGACGATGGGGATGCTCTCGTACTTCACCGTCACGTTTGGGCGATTCTTCCTGTAGGCCTCTCCGATGTCGGCAAGGGTCTTGAGCTGCGTTTCGTTGCTCGTCCAAACCGTTACCTTCAGTTCAACCGGGGCCGCCGCTTTTGTTGGCTCTGCCGCTTTGGGGGCGGGCGCCTGTGTGGCGGGCGCGGCGCCTGAGCAGGCAGACAGCGCTATCGCCGTGGCGATCGCGCCGGCAAGGGTAATCGACCGGATCGATGTGTTCATGGTTTCTCCTTTCTTTTTTAGTTGCATCGTTTGACGGGATGCGTTTGACAATCAGGCGCGCGCCGCTGGGGACGCGGTGCTCGCGCCTGGGGACATCTGACACGCCAGTGTGACCTGCCGGACAAATTCACCGTCAGGATCAGACATGATCTTGATCAACAGCCGGACCGCTTGCGCGCCCATCTCGCGGCGTGGAATCATGAAGGTGGTTAGGCCCGGAAGCGCATCCCTGGCGTCCAGGGCGTCACCCAACACGGCCAGGGAGTATTGGTCGGGGATCGTCAAACCAAGCGCCGAGCCAATCTCGGCGATCTGCCGGGCCTGGCCGGAGTTCTGGGCGACGATGGCCGTTGTCCCATTTTTCAGCGCCGACCGGACCATATCGGGAGTGATGTTGCCGGCATTGACAACAATTCGCTGCGACTCCGGCAGCGATAGCGACAATCGGGCATGGGCGTTCCGAAAGCCCTGCTCGCGGTCGTGGGCGGACTCGGTCTGCTCGGCGGCGCGGAAGTAAGTGATCCGGCGGTGGCCCAGATCAAACAAGTGCTGGACGATCTCCGCGGTGGCTGAAGCGTAGTCGGCGCCCACATACGGGATCGGACCCTCGGCGACTTCACGGCGTCCGACGAAGACAAAGGGGTATCCCTCCGAGAGCAGGCGTCCCACTTCGGCCCGGTCGTCGCTGTAGCCCAGCAGTACCGAGCCATCCGCTACGTTGAGTGTGTTTGTGCCACTGCCGTAGATCGAGCGGCGCCGGCCCGCGCCGCTTGTTCGGGTGAAGAGCAATAGATTGTGGTCCTGCGCCTCGGCCTCTTCCTCGATCCCGACTAGAAACGGGTGGTAGAAGTTCTGCTGGTCGAGCGGAAAGACCTGGTCGTAGGTGAAAACACCCAGCAGGCGGTTCTTGCCCCCGGCCAG
>JBKJQK010000087.1:0-3724 GCA_046594095.1 Anaerolineae bacterium
GCGATCCGCTTTTCGGCCTTCTCGAGCTGGCGCAGCCGGTCGCGCTCGCGGTTCTTGCTCCCGGGCGGTGTCGCGAGGGCGGCCATGACGGGCGCCGGGGGGCTCTTGGCCTGCCCGGTTGCTTTCACAGGCGCGGTCTTTGGCGGCGCGGCCGCCAATGCGGCCACCACCCAAGGCTGTTTGGACTCAATCCAGGCGTCGTACGGCCCGCGAAAGACGCTCAGTTTCGTGCCGGTCTCGCCCGGCTCGAGCGACCAGATCTGGGTGGCCAGGGCGGCGATGAGGTAACGGTCATGGCTCACCACCAACAGGGTCCCATCGAATTGATTCAGGGCGTCGGTCAGAATCTCCTGGGCCGGAATATCCAGGTGATTGGTCGGCTCGTCCAGCAGGAGCAGGTTGGCGCCCTGCCGGGTCAGCTTTGCGAGTGCGACCCGCCCGCGCTCGCCACCGCTCAACGCGCCGATCTTCTTGAACACATCGTCGCCGCTGAACAGAAAGCGGCCAAGCAGGTTGCGCGCTTCGGGCAGGGTCAGGCCCGGGCTCGCATCCAGCAACTCATCGAGCGGCGTCTTGTCCGGGTCCAACCCCTCGTGGGCCTGGGCGAAGTAGCCGACCTTGACCGAGGCCCCGATCTTGACCGTTCCCGCCAGCGGCTCGAGGTTGCCCAGAATGGTCTTGAGCAAGGTGGTTTTGCCCGTCCCGTTCGGCCCGACCAGGGCGGCCCGCTCGAGGCGGAGCAACTGCAAATCGGGCGGCGAGAACAGGGCCCGGGCCGCGTCACGATAGCCCACCCGCAGGCCCTTTGTCTCCAGTACGATGTTGCCGCTGCGGGCGGTGCCGGTCATGCGCAGCGTCATCACCCGCTGCTCGATGGGCCTTTCCAGCCGCTCCAGGCGGTTCAGGCGCTTCTGGCGGCCCTTGGCCTGGGCGGTGTTCTGACCGGCCATGTTGCGCCGGATGTAGTCTTCCTGTTTGGCGATGACTTCCTGCTGTTCCTCAAATTCCTTCAACGCGCGCTCGCGGCGCTCTTCGCGCTGCGACATGTAATCGGTGTAACCGCCCCGGTAAGCCTCGAAGAACACCCGCCGGTTATCGCCCGAGGGCGCGCTGACCTGCATCTCCCAGATCCGCTCCGCGATTTCGTCGATGAAATACCGGTCATGCGAGACCACGATCAGGGTGCCGGCCCAGTCCTGCAAATAGCTCTCGAGCCATTCGATCCCCTGTGTGTCGAGATGGTTCGTTGGCTCGTCCAGAAACAGGACATCGGGCGACTCGAGCAGCAGGCGGGCGAGGGCGGCCCGCACTCGCTGGCCCCCGCTAAGCTGGGAGACGTGTTTGTTCTCTTCGCCCGGCTTGAAGCCCAGGCCGGTCAGCACGCGTTTGATCTGCGCGTCGACGGTATAGCCGCCCCGAGCTTCGTAGGTGTGCTGGAGCGGGCCATAGGCGGCCAGCGCCGTCGCCTGGGTCTCGGAGTCGGCCATGGCCAGCTCGAGTTCGGCCAGCCGGTCACCCATCTTCGTGAGATCGCCAAACGCGCCCCGGCACTCTTCCCAGACGGTCAGTTCGTTCGAGTCCTCCGCGGTTTGCGAGAGATACCCGCGCGTGACATCCCGGGCGACGTTGACGTGCCCGCGGGACGGCTCATCCACCCCGCCCAGGATGCGGAGCAGGGTGGTCTTGCCGCACCCGTTGGGTCCGACCAGGGCGATCTTGTCGCCTTTTGCAACGCTAACGTCGATGCCGGTGAAGACATCAAACGCGCCGTAGCTCCGGGTCAGGCCGGTTCCGCTGAGTATCGACATGAAAGGAAACTATGATTTCGCGAATTCGTCGATCAGCGCGCCGATATAGCGCATCCCAGTCTCGTAGTTATTGAGAAGCACGTGCTCGTTGGGTGAATGCACCCGCGAGTCCGGATGCCCGATGCCCGCGCACACGACGGGCACGCCGCCGATAAACGACGACAGCGACCACATCGGGCCCGAGCCCGGGCTGAGCAGCACTTTCACCGGCTTATGCCCGTAGATGCGCTCGGCCGCCCGCGCCGCCGCCAGCACGATCCCGGCGTTGATGTCGGACAGTTCGGCCCGATAGCCGCCCAGGAGCTTGATCTCGATGTCGGCGAAGCCGCGCGCGTCCAGATGCTTGCGCAGAAGATCGGTCACGATCTCGGGGGTCAGGTTGGGGACCAGCCGGAAGTCGATCTTGGCCATGGCTGCCGCCGGCAGCACGGTCTTGGCTCCCGCGCCCTGCCAGCCCGTCGTGATTCCGCAGATCGTGGCCGTGGGTTGAAAGTACAACCGTTTGACCGCGTCAAAGCCGGTCACCCCGGTGACGAAGGTATCGATCCCCCACAGCTTTTTCGAGGCAGCTTCGCGGGCGGCTTCAAAGGGCATCTCGCGCAGGACCGCTTCCTCATCCGGGCTCGGTCCGCGGACGTGGTCGAAATAGCCGTCGATCAGAATGCGCTCGTCGGGGCCTTTGATGGTGTTGAGCGCCCAGGCCAGCCGCCAGGCCGCATTTGGGGCGAGGGCAGCCAGCGACGAGTGCAGGTCATGACTGACCCCCTTCGCGCGCAGCTCGACATAGCAGATGCCCTTCACGCCCAGAGTCAACTCAAAGCGGCCCTCATCGTCGAAGCCGCCGAACTCCCACAGACAGCCGTCCGCGCCGGTCAGCCAGTCGCGATGCTTCTCGATCCAGCCATGCAAATGCGGACTGCTGATTTCCTCTTCACCCTCGATCAGCCACTTGATCTTGAACGGCAACGGTCCCTGGGTCTTCAACCAGGCTTCGATCGCGTGGATGCGGGTGACCAGCTCGCCTTTGTCGTCCAGCGCGCCGCGGGCGAACATCTTGCCTTCCCGAATCGAGGGCTCCCAGGGCGGGGTCTCCCACAGGTCGAGCGGCTCGACCGGCTGCACGTCATAGTGGTTGTAGATCAGGAGCGTCTTGTCGCCCTCGCCCAGCTCCGCCCACACGACCGGAGGCGCCCCGTCCACGGTGGGCACGATCTGGACCGTCGCCCCAAGCGTCGCGAGCCTGCGGGCGACCAGGGCGGCCATCTCGGTCATCCCCTGGCCCGTGGCGGCCACGCTGGGCTGGCGCAGGAAGTCCTTGTAATCCTCGAGCAGCCGCTCGCGGTTTTCGGTGAGGTATTGGTCAAAAGTGTTTGGGTTCATGGAGGGTTGACCGCGGACCGCGGAGAACGGACCGCGAAGGGCACGTAGTTGAGTTCTGGCGTTTGACGGCGGTCGGTGGCCCGCCGTCCGCCCTCAGTTCCGCGCGCTCACGTAAAAGAAGTCGCGCGCGTAGACTTTCAGGTAGCGATCAGGCTGTTGATTCTTCATCTGGTCGAAGAGCGGCTCGGGCTTGAGCGCCTTCCCGTCCGCGCGCACGGCGCAGAACTGGACCCAGAAGTTGTTGATGTCGAGCTGCATCGCGTTATAGGCGCCGGCCGCCTTGAGGGATTTGGCCAGCGTCGACGCGACCAGGTCATTTCCGGCCACATAGATCAGGGTATGCCCGTCCTTGCTCAGCCCGAGTCCAGACCGCCAGACGGCCACGGCGCCATCGATATTCGCCCCCCAGTTGCTGGCTGAGTTGTCGCTGGTCAGCGGGTTGATCTCGCCATTGCGCACGACCGGCGGACCGTTCTGGCGCCACGAGACCGTGTTTGGGGTGACCAAGCCGGGCTCTCCCCATGGGCCGATCCGGA
>JBKJQK010000138.1:0-9846 GCA_046594095.1 Anaerolineae bacterium
CATGCTGCACGTTTTTGCGGCCGGCAATGCCATCGGCGGGCTCCCCGGAAGTGTGGCCGCGCCCGCCACCGCAAAAAACGTGATCGCCGTGGGCGCCACTGAGAATGCCCGGGACGATGGGGTGGCCGATGGCTGCAATGTCCGGGCATCCGACAACGCCAATGACATCGCGTCCTATTCGGCCCGCGGGTATACGACCGATGGGCGGGCCAAGCCCGATCTGGTCGCGCCTGGTTCGCACATCCAGGGGCCGGGCGCGCCGGAGGCGATCTTTACCGGAGCCGGGGTATGCGGGGCGCGATTCAACAATGGGCCGGCGCCGCCCGACGACGCCTGGTATCCGGCCGGCCAGAATCGCTACACCTGGTCGTCGGGAACCAGCCACGCGGCTCCGGCAATTGCGGGCGCGGCGGCGCTGATCTCCGAACACTACAGCCGCACAACGGGCGTTGGCAATTGGCCCAGCCCCGCCCTCACCCGGGCCATCCTCATCAACGCCACGCGCTACCTGACCGGCGCCTTCGCCAACGATGACCTGCCCGGCGCGGGCCAGGGCTGGGGGACGCCCAATCTCGGGCTTGCCTTCGACACCGCCTCGCGCAAATACGTCGACCAGACCGAAATCTTCACCGCCACGGGGCAGGAGCGCAGTCTCGCCGGCTATGTGGCCGATCCCGCCCGGCCCGTCCGCGTCACCCTGGCCTGGACCGACGCGCCGGGGAACCCGATTGGCGCGGCCTACGTCAACGATCTCGACCTTGAGGTTGTCGCGGGCGGCCAGCGCTACCGCGGCAATGCTTTCGTGGGCGGGGCCTCAACGACAGGCGGCGCACCCGATTCGGTGAACAACCTCGAGAGCGTCTTCCTGTCGGCCGGGATCAGCGGACCGATCCAGATTCGGGTCATCGCCCGTAACATCGTCGGCGATGGTGTGCCCCTCCATGCCGGCGCCGTCGACCAAGACTACGCCCTGGTCGTCTACAACATTGATGCCAGCTACGGCACTCTGGCTTCTCAGATTTTCGCCGCCGATACGCTGGCCCCGGTCCCGGGCGCAGCGGTCAGCGCAGCGGACTCGGGCGGCGCCACCGCCAGCGCAACAACGGGGTCGGACGGACGCGCAGATCTCTTCGCGCCGGCCGGGACGTACACCCTCACGGTCAAGGCCACCGGGTTTGTGTCACAGACCCACCCTGGAATTGGACTTACCCCCAATCTGACCGCGTTCCTGCCGCTGACACTGACCCGCATCCCACGCGGGATCGTGAGCGGCATCGTCTCGGATGGGCCGCACGGATACCCTCTCGGCGCCTCAATTACGGCGCAAAGCGGCGGCCTGGCCGTCTCAACCACCTCTGACCCGGTGAGCGGCGCGTACAGCCTGACCGTCCCGATTGGAGTGAGCTACGCGATTACGGCAATCGCTGGGCTTTCCGGCTATCGGGCGGCCACGGCTCAGATCGCCGTTACCGGCCCCACGACCCAGAACTTGACCCTCGTCCCGAACCTCGACTGCGAGGCGCCCGGCTACAACTCGAGCTTCTTCGGCATATCCGAAGCCTTCAACGCGACGACGACGCCCGCGGGGTGGACGGTCGTTGATAACGCAGGCAGCGGAGGCGTCTGGGCCTTCAACAATCCGGGCCTTCGGCCAAACCTGACGGGCGGCGCAGGGGGGATGGCCATCATCGACAGCGACAACTACGGCAGCGGCAAATCGCAGGACACCGAGCTGCGCACACCGGCGCTAAACTTCGGCGGCCAGCCCGAGGTCTTTCTCCGTTTCCGCGCGGACTTCCGCTTCTACGACGATCCGCCCCCGGAAGTTGCCGACATCGACGTCAGTCAGAATGGGGCGGCCGGCCCATGGTCCAACGTATGGCGCCGGGGAGCGGAGTGGCGCGGACCGCGCGAGGAGATTGTCGATCTCAGCCCCTGGGCGGGCGGCCGGACAAACGTTATTGCGCGTTTCCGGTATTACAACGCATCGTGGGATTGGTGGTGGCAGATCGACGATGTGCGATTTGGCCACACCGACTGCAATCCGATCGCAGGCGGGGTGGTGAGCGGGCGGGTGAGCGGCTCGGGAGATGGCGCGCCGATCGGGGGAGCGGTCGTTCGGGCCGCAAACGGGTTGAGCGCAACGAGCGGCCTGACGCCCGAGGTTGGAACCTACGCGCTGTTCCTGCCCGCCGGCGCGCAGGCGCTCAGCGCAATCAGCCCCGACGGGGCGGTCTCGGTGACCACGGGGGTCACAGTCGGTTCGGGCCAGGCCCTCTCAGTCAATTTCACCCTTCCCGCGCCTGGGCTGGCCATCGCGCCTGATCGGTATGCGCTCACCCTGACGCTGGGCGCCAGCGTCACGGCCGCGGCCTGGGTGACCAACACCGGGCCGTTGACCCTCTCCTGGCAGGCATATGAGTCGGACACAGGACAAACTGCGCTCAGCCTACCGGCCCGGCCGGCACAGACAGGCAACCTACCCCGCCCAGCCTTCGGAGGACCAGACGCCGGCGGCTATTTTTGGACCGCCTCTACCGAGCCCGGAGGTCCGACCTACGCCTGGATCGACACGACGGGCGGACAGAGCATCCTGCTTGGTGACGACGCCGAAGCCAACATCAACCTGCCGTTTGCCGTTCGTTTCTACACCCTGACGACACAGAATCTGAGGATCGGCAACAACGGCGCGATCCTGGCCGGCGCAACTGGCGGCGAGGTGGATTTCCAGAACCTTGCCATGACAGACGCGCCACCCTACTTGATTGCGCCCTTCTGGGATGATCTTGATTCGGGCGGGTTCGTGCGTTGGACAACCATCGGCAGCGCTCCGGATCGGGCAGTCGTTGTGGAGTGGCGAGACAAGCCGCGCTACACGAACGCCGGCGGAATTGGCGCGGTCACTTTCCAGGCGGCTTTGTATGAGGACGGCACCGTCCTGTATCAATACGCCGATGTCGACTTCGGGATTGGCGCCTATGATGCTGGCGCCAGCGCAAGCGTGGGTATCCGCGGCGGCGTGGCCGGTGAGAGCCTGCAGTTTTCCCGCGACGCAGCCTCGCTGTCGCCCGGGCTGGCGATTCGATTTGCGCACGGCAGCCGGCCCGACCTGGCCCCCTGGCTGATAACAACCCCGGCAACCGCGTCTGGCCAGTTGGGCGGCTTTCCGATCAGCATTACCTTTGACGCGGGCAAGGTCTATCAACCTGGCGTTTACACAGCCACGCTGACCTTTGACAGCAACGCCCCCGCCCCGCGCCGCGACGCGGCCGTGACGCTCACGGTCCTCCCGCCCGCCGATCAAGGTCTGCTGCTGCTGACGGCGGAGGAGCTGGGCGCATGCGACATCCAGCCGTCGCCGCTGGGCGGCGCGGGTGTCCAGCTTGTCAGCAGCCAAGGATATAGCTCCAGCCTGGTGACCCGCCCGGACGGCGCCCTTGCGCGCTGGCTCGTCGCGGGGGTCTATTCGATCACAGTCGCGCACGCCGACGCGCTGACGACGACCTTCACGACCACAATCACCGCGGGGACAGCCATCACGGCCCAGGCAAATCTGCGAGCGCAGCTGCCCTGCGCGGCGCTCGCGCCCGTTGCCATCCTGGTCACCACGACCCTCAATGTCGTGACTGCAACGGTGTTCGTATCCAACACCGGCGCGGGCGCGCTGGATTGGGCGTGGGCCGAGGGGCCAACGGCGCTATGCAGCGAGAACGTGGCATGGTTGAGCGCGCCCGTGACGGGCACGCAGGCCGCCGACGGCGCGAGCGCGCGGGTCATTGCGATCGATGGGCGGGCCCTGCCCCGCGGCCGGTATGACGCCACGTTATGCGCGCTGACCAATGACAGCCTGCATCCCAACCTGCCCGTCGCCATCACGGTCTGGAGCGACGCGCGTTCGTGGTATCTGCCCGTCGTCCGGCGGTAGGGCGCGCCGACCCGCGCGAATACAATGACCTCACCATGAAACTCGAGCAAGTCGACCTGTATCAGATTCACATGCCGCTGGTCGCGCCCTTTGAAACCAGCTTTGGCTCGAAGGACCATCGCGACTTGATTCTGCTCCGGGCGATCGGGGACGGCGTTGTTGGATGGGGCGAATACGCCGGCGACGGGCCAGGCTACTCGTATGAGACGGTCAAAACCGGCTGGCACATTCTCAGCGACTACCTGATTCCCCTTGGCTTCAGCGCGCCATTTGGGCATCCGACCGAGGCTCCACGTCGCTTTGCGCGAGTCCGCGGCCACAATTTTGCGAAGTCCGCCCTCGAAGGCGCGATCTGGGACATTTTCGCCCAGCAGGCTGGATTGAGCCTGAGCCGGTATATCGACGCTGGGCGCAACATCGTCCGCGACCGGGTGGAAGTGGGGGTCAGCATCGGCATTCAGGCCACGCCCGAGAAGCTGGTCGAGAAGATCCTGTCATTTCTGGCCTATGGCTATTTGCGAATTAAGATGAAGATCAAGCCCGGCCGCGATATTGGGGATGCCCGGGCAGCCCGGGCGGCAATCCCCGACCGCATGCTGATGGTGGACGCCAACTCCGCCTATACCCTCAAGGACGCGGACGTGTTTCTCGCCATGGAAGAACTGAACCTGCTCATGATCGAGCAGCCACTGGGCTATGACGACATCTATGAGCATCACAAACTGCAGAAGATGCTCAAGACACCCATTTGCCTGGACGAGAGCATTCACTCGCCGGACCACGCCCGGATGGCGATCGCGCTGTGCGCCTGCAAAATCATCAACATCAAGCAGGGCCGGTCCGGCGGGCTGACTCAGGCGATCGAGATTCATGACCTGTGCCAGGACGCGGGGGTGCCGGTCTGGTGCGGCGGGATGCTGGAGACGGGGATCGGGCGCGCGCTCAATCTCGCGCTTGCATCACTGCCGAACTTCACCCTACCCAGCGACCTGAGCGCCAGCAATCGCTACTACAACCCTGATCTCATCGAGCCGGCCTTCGACATCAACCCCGACGGCACCCTCAGCGTCCCGACCGGCCCGGGAATCGGAGTTCATCTGGTGGAGCTGCGCCTGAAGCGCGTGACGGTCCGTCACGAGACGTTCCGGCCGGAATAAACATGGACTACGCCGAGGCTCTCGCTCGCGCCGGGCGGAGAGTTGCCGAGGACACGGCCGAGATCGACCCGGTTTGTCGCGCCCGCCTACTCACCCACCCCGTCCGGCCGGCCCGCTCCATCCAGCGGGTGAAACTGGTGTATCCGGTTATGCTCGACCTGATTGACGCGCTGGCGGCGTAAGGCGGGTCATCGCGTCCCGTGGCTTGAAAGCCACGGCTACCCTCAATCGGTCGCTTCGCGATCGGGCTACTAACGTGCAGCCGCCACCTGCGACCGCCGGCCAACCAGGCCTCCGATCCCGCCCTGAACCTGGCCAAACAATGCGGCGAAGATCACATACGCGCCAATGAAGCTGACGTATTGCTGCTGGAAGTAGACCATCCCCGGCGCGAGGCCGGCCCGCGAAATAGCCGCCATCTGGGCCGGGTCCATCGTTCCCAGGAGTCTTGCCACGCCGGCCTCGCTCAGGGTTGCCGCCTGGAGGCTGTAGCTGATCACAAATGGAATCGCGAAGCCGAACGTCGCGAGCGTGCCACCGGTCCGGCCGGCTCGCCCGGCGGACAAAAGATGAATTCCGGCGGCTGTGCGCCCGGACATCATCCCGCCCATGGTCGCGAGGGTGAGCATGAGAACGCAGTTGGCGGCGTGGAACTCCGGCGCGAGGACGAGGAAAAGAAGCCCGACGGCCAGACCGATGGCAGAGGCGACGTAGCCGCGCCGCTGCCCGGCGGCCAGGGCGCGCATCTCCTCCGGGTTTCGCTGTTTCTTCATGGGTTTGTTATACCAGCCTCAGAAAAGAAAGGAGCGGTCTACGGGAGTAGGCCGCGAGCCGCTCCTCGACGGGGTTCGCTGGTCAACGCGACGGGGCAGCCCTTCTACTGGACCGGATTACCGCACCGCTTGGTATTCCAAACGCGCTCTGGGACCGACGCCCAATACCGCCGTTCATGCTCAGGATGCCTTCTGTCAGGTGCCTCTTTCGGCGAATGCAGCCTCGTGGAATCGGGCCGCCCCGCGCGCTCGACCGGCCGATCAGGTCCCGGCGCCGAACAGTAGAGGCCTTAGCCGTCAGCGCGCCCGCAAGAAGAGTCGCCAGCCGCCGATGCCAACCATGACCAGAAGCAGGCCAACGCCAAGTGACTCAAAGGGGGCGGCCGGTAATCCAGCCTGATTACCGGTCGCGTTGCCGGCCGGCGCGCCCTGCGAGACTGCCGGATTCATCGGGTTGTCCGGGCGAGCCGCAACTGGGCCAGGCCCCGCGGCCGGATTGAGGGCCGCGACCGCGGTCCCGCCGAGGGAAATTGGCGGTGTACTTGTTGGCGCGAGTGCGTTCCCGCCCTCGGTCACCGGCAGAGTGAGCGCCGCGCCCGTCACCACCGCTCCAGACCCGGCCGGGGCCTGAGGGGTGCCGGTGGCGGCTGGCGCGCTTGCCCCCGGCGGAGCCCGGGTGGGCGCGGGTAGTGTCGCGGCGGCATCGCGCGCGACACTATTCGTCGGGCTAGGTGTTTGCGCACTCGGCGGGCGGTTGGCCATCGGCGGGACCCGTGTGGCGGTCGCCGGGGCGGCCGGCGTCACCGTCGAGACAACCGCGGTCAGAGGATTCACGGTGATTACCATAGCTGTCGCGGCGCCCGGGGTCGCTCTGGGGGCCGCGGCAGGGGGCGTGGACGTGGCCGGCTCGGACGTGGCAGTGGCGCCCGCCGACGGGGTGGGCGCACTCGTGGGAACCAGAGTTGCGCTGGCCGCTGGGGTCGGTGTTTGCGCCAGGGGCGCGACCACGCTCAGACTGGCGCCCCGAAGCGTGACGGGCAGCACCTGCCCGGTTCGGCTGGCCAATTCGACCGCCGTCAGACCCAGCGTGCCGGCCTGGCCGCGGGTCTTTCCGCGGATTTGGATCACGACGACCGGGCCGCTCCCATTTGCAGGCTCGCTGGGGCTGACCTGGGCGGCAACCCATTGGAACGTGCCGGCCGTGTTGTCCATCTTGTTAACGACAAGAAAATCCGGCTTGATGAAGCCGCCCGCCTGGAGCGGCGCGGACGCCTCGAAGGGCACAATTTCGACCAGCGCCGGATTGAAGCTTCCGCGCACATCCAGGCGATACGCGCCCTGGGCGTTGTCCAGCAAGAGCGTCACGACCGCGATTTGACCTTCGCCCACGCTGACCGGATCCGGGCTGATGCGCAACACGGTCCCGGTCTGGCCAAAGAGGGGCGGCGGCTGAACAACAAAGGCGGCGGCGAGGCAGACAATCAGGCCCGCGCATACCAGGGAAGATCGGTATAGATTCAACCTCATGATCGCGCGGTCCAGCGCAGAGACGCGGCACAAAACCACGCAGCGTCACGTACTCGATGCCGGTCATCCGAGAGGCAAGACTACCACGGCTGTGGACTGGGGATGTCCAATTTGTGTCGCGCCAGCACAAGGTTGAAAGTGTTCACCGCGGAATCGCCATTGATGTCGCTGGGCGACGAAGGACCGCCAAAGTTGAATCCGATACACGCCATATTTGCCAGGGTCGTCACGCCACTGTCGTTGCTGCCACCAGTCCGCAGTGGGGTCGCGGGCCGAGTGTCGCCCGCCCGCTCACGCATGGGCGGCGAAGGGTTGGGTACGAGCTCACGGCCGCGCTCTCGGGAATCCAATGCGCGAGTCCAAAATCTGTGCGCTTTGTTTGCAAGTCAAAGGCACGCCAACGTGATCACGATGCGCACGATGTTTCATGCCGGAAAGTGATCGCGGAGCGACAAACAGAATTTTACCGTGGGCTTCAACCCATGTGCGCCTCGTGCGGTCGCGGCGCGAAAATAAGCGCAACCCGGCGTCTGGTGGGGATCGAGGTCCCCGGGTTCATTCCCATCGCTGCCTGGTGTGGGACCTGATGGCCCGAGGGATGGAATTGCCCCGAAGGGAGCCGAGCCAGCGCAAATCGATGCGATGCGATCTCCGGCGCGTCACGAGTTCGCGCTACCTGAGCGCGCTCGGAATATAGATCAGGTGGAGGCGCAGGCGGATGCCTGCATCGATGGTCAGATTGGCCTCTTCAGACGTCAGGTTGAGGGCCGAGGTCGCGCCAGTGGCCGGGTCGGCATTGCTATCCAACGTGGTCTGTCCACCTCCAACCGCTGCGTGGCAGGCGAAGATGCGATCCGTCGGGGGGGGAAAGAGACGACGTAGGTCCCCGGAAAGAAAGGGGTAAACACGTAGTAGCCGCCACGTGCAGTGGTCGTGCTGGCCAGCAGCAGATGGTTTGTCGCGTTCAACAATGCCACCCCCACCTCGTCCAATCTCAGTTCGGTCGGTTTCTGAAGGCTGTCAGCGTCGACCTCGACCCACACGAAATTTCCGATCGCCGACGTCGGAGTCGCGGTCGCCGTGGGCGTGTTTGCGCTCGTACCCATCAGGGTTTGCGCAGGCGTACATGTCGTCGTCGCGGTTGGCACGAGTGTTAGCGCCACCATTGCCGTTGGCGTCGGCGTTTCCGTTGTCGTTGGCGTCGGCGTTAACGCCGAATGATCTCTTGGCGTTTGAATTTCCCCTGCCGAAGTCCCTGCCGTGTGCGTTTAAGTTGGCCGTGCCGTTGGCGATGGCGCGGGCCGCGCCGAGCGCGCCACGCTACCGTCGCGACCGGTGGGAGCAGCGGCCAGTTCAAGCCGCGCACTTGAACTTTTCATAACGCCCAATCCAAGGGCCGCTATGAGCAGGAAGCGCGCGATCCGCACCGGGCCGCTGGAAGGTCCTTCCATGGATACATATTCCAGGCGCGCCCGGCCGGGCGCGGCGATGACACCGCTCGAGATTGCCGGGCTAGCGCTCGCAGACAAGATCACTGCCGCAGCCTGATTTGCGCCGGCGGCGCATGCGCCGCCGGCATCTCACTCAATCCGCGCCGGACTCGCCTAGCGCGCCAAGCCAGGCAGATATGCCCGATATTCGCCGCCACTCAAGCCAGCCACCGAGACAGGACCATACTCGGACACGGTGACCCCATCCACTTCCACTTCCTGCAGCCAGTAGTACCAGACCCGGCCCGGAACCGCGTCCGCGTCGATGAAGGCATATGCGCCGCCGTTGCCGCTCGCGCCGATCAACCCGTCCGTGACAACATACGCAGCGCCCCGCTCCGGGGTCGCGCTCCGCAGCACCCGGTATCCCAGGGTATCCGCTTCGCTCGCCACCACCCACGCCACTCGCACGATCGAGTTCCCGCTAGCGCCCACGCCCCAGTTTGCCTGGAGCGAAATGAGCTGGATGGCCGTCGGCGCGAACACATGCACGATCTCATTCGTCGGCGTCACCGGACTGTTGCCGACATACGCCACATTCAAGATGAAGCCTTGAAGCGGAGCCGTCACAACCACCGTCGTGAAGCTCACCGAGTATGGCACCCCCGGCGCCATCACGGGGATGATCCACACCAGCGGATCCGGACCGGAGTTTTGAACCGGCACCGCCGAGCCCGGCACATACGCCAGCCCGCCAGGAATGCTGTCACTTATCGGCACATTCACGGCATTGGTGTTGGACACATTCGTCAGCCAGATCGTGTACGTAATTGCAGCGCCAACGCGGACCGTGGCAAACCCATTCGGGACTGAGCTCTTGCGCGCATCCAGCAAAGCATCTTGCAGCAAGCCCGCGGCCACGTTCAGATTCACCTCGCCCATCGCCAGAGCGACAAAGTCACTTACGCCCGTAACGAGATCTACATCGCTGTCAAGCGTTTCTTGTCCATTCGCAAGGGCATTCTTGATCGTGA
>JBKJQK010000560.1:0-7861 GCA_046594095.1 Anaerolineae bacterium
CCCGGGCGTTGATCTCCGGGTTTTCGTGCCCAAGAGTGTGGAAGTCGCGGCAGGAAATCAGAGGGCGGGTCCTAAGCTCGGCCTTCGGGCAAGGCGGCGCGCCAGGCTCCCGGATTACGGTGTATTGGACGCAAACCGTGTTCTGACCGTGAACCAGCCAAACGGCCTTTTCGATCAACCAGCCTTCGACACGATAGGTGAAGATCGGGAATGGGTCCAGCCGAAATCCAGTCTGGCAGCCGTTGAGTTTGGCCGGGCGCGCGTCGCGGAATTCGTTGACTGACAGGTCGATGCGGCGCTCCATGCCGTCCTGCCCCCGCAACACAAGTGTGTCGTCGAGCTTGGTGAGCAGGGCCATGCGCTCGGTCGGCGGGCGGGTCGCCGCAATGAGCAGGCCATGGTAGCGGCGGGTATTCATGCCGACAATCGTCGACATCGCAAATCCGCCAATGCCGTTGGTCTCCAGCCACTCCCTGTTTCGAGCGTCGCTCAGATCTCCGCAGATATCCTGGCCAAAATCAATCATGGCATCTCCTGGATTCGATTGTGCTCGCGCACTACCCGTTATAGCCGTTTATGAACCGTGTGGCAAATCGCCAGTGGGGGCGGATTTGACGATGAGCTTCATGCCCACATGGGACGCCGCAAAACCTAGCCGCTTGTAGAACGCGTGGGCCTCGAGGCGGCGGGCATCGGTGGTGAGCTGGACCACGCCACAGCCGCGCTGCGCGGGGCGATTGATCGCCCAGCGCATCATCCGCTCACCGATGCGCTGGCCTCGCATTGGGGCAAGCACACGAACCGCCTCGACTTCCAGGCGCGGTGTGGCCACTTTGGTCAGCGAGATCAGCACCATCAGATGCATCGTGGCGACGATCCGGCCTTCCCGCTCCACCACGATAAGCTCGTGCAGCGGATCGGCGTTGATCAATTCGAAGGCGTCGTAATACGGCTTCGGAAGCGGATCCTCAGCGCGTTCGCGGGCCTGGCCGAGCACATCATCTGCCAACAGCCGAATGACATCGGGGAGGTCGGCCCGAGTTGCGCGCCGGAAGATCAAGTCGGATTCGGTCATCGTGTTCCTCCACCATGCGGTGACTTGTATGGGTTGCTGGCCCGCACGCTCAGCCCATTATCGCCGCGACCGCACCGCAATTCAGCGGGGAATGGCGGCCTCAAGAAATGGAAGCAGAACCGCAAGGAGCAGATGAGGCAATTCCTGCTGCGGCAGATGCCCCACCCCAGGCAGAATCGCGCACTCGGCTCCAGGCTGAGCTTCGGCGCGCGGCAGGGCATTTGCATGCGGAAAGATCGCGTCAGCCTCGCCCCATACAACCAGGGTGGGCACGTTGAGCGCCGGAATCCCGGTCACGAGACGCCTGCCGGCGGTCAGGAAGAAGGGGACCAGGCCCGCGTTGACCGCGCGCGCGGCCAGACGCTGCGGCTCGTCCCAAACCCGCTCGTTGACTCGCTGGAACAGAAACTCCCGGTCCGCCTCGGGCAGTCCGTCCAGATCAGCATAAAACGGCCGCAGCGTAAGGTAGGGCGCCCCGGGCGGTCCCGCTCGCAGCGCTTCAAAGAACTTCCGGTCGAAGTAGCCCGGAAAGAGGCGTTGAAGAAAGGTCAGCCGGCTGGCCGGACGGGCAACCACCCGCAACGTTCCATCGAGCAGGACGAGGGCGCTGACCTGGCCGGGGCGGCCCAGAGTGTACGTCTCGGCCACGATCGCGCCGAGCGAATTCCCTGCCAATGCAAAACGTTCAATCCCAATAGTTTCGGCCAGCGCGCCGACAACACCGGCATAGAACGGCGGGCCATACCCGCGCGGGCGCTTGTCGCTCCGGCCAAAACCGGGCAAGTCGGGGGCAATCACGCGATAGCGCGCCGAGAGCGGACCAAAAATGTGGCGCCAGGTGTCGGCTTCGTCCTGCAGGCCGTGCAAAAGAAATATGGCGGGACCGTCACCTCCCGAGTCATACACAAACAGCGCAGTCCCATCCTGGAGCGTCAAACGGCGGGCAAACGGGCCAAGCGCCGGCGCCGGTTTCATCGGCCCGGTGAACGCGCGTGTCATTGGAGAGTGTTCTACCACAGCCTTTCCTGCGCGAGGTAGCGCCCGGTTGGCGAATCGCGCTTGGTCACATTCAAGCGCAAGGGCTGGCAGGGTGATCCCCGCCAGCCCTTCCGAGCACGCTGGTTTGCGGCGGCCTCGTGTATCTGATCAGGAGCAACCCGTGGTGTTGCCACACGTGTTGCACTTCAGACAGGTCCCGTTGCGGACGAGTGTCCACGATCCGCAATCCGGGCAGGGATCGCCCTCATAGCCCTTCATCTTGGCCTCGCGAGCCTTTTCGGCCCGGCTGGCGACGGCGGCCCCCTCCGCGCCATGGCCCCTGGCTTGGGACGCGCCGCGGCCCGCGATGGCAACCGAGGCGGTTTCCGCGATGGCAAGATGCGGATGGCCATTCCCGTTGGTGACGCCAGGCGCGGCGTCTCGGGTGGCCACCGGCGCGGGCAGGACCGACCCGGGGGTCGGGTCGGCGGAACGCGGCGCCACTGTCTCATTAAAGGCACGGCTGGGCAGCGTCAGTTGGGCAACCGACACTTCATGTTCGCCGATGATCTCCTCGCTGTCGTACTCCGGCTCAAGTTCCTTGCCCGGACCGCTCTCGTGCGCGAGGTCCATCCGGCCAAGATACGTGATTGCCAGCTCGCGGAAGATGTAGTCGATGATGCTGGTCGACATCTTTACGTGGTCGTTGCCCGTGACCATGCCGGCCGGCTCGAACTTTGTGAACACAAACGCATCGACGAACTCATCGAGCGGCACACCATATTGGAGACCGAGCGACACCGCGATGGTGAAGCAGTTCAACAGGCTGCGAAACCCCGCCCCTTCCTTGTACATGTCCACGAAGATTTCGCCCAGAGTCTCGTCACTGTACTCGCCGGTGCGCAAGAAGATACTATGCCCGCCGATCTTGGCCTTCTGGGTAAACCCATGCCGGCGGCCCGGCAACGACCGGCGCTTGGCCAGATAGCGCACAACCGTTTTTTCAACAACCTTCTCAATGACCAGCGGCGCGCCAGTCGGGGCGGCTTCAATCGCCGCTTCCACGATCTCCTCCACGTCGGAAGCCGTGTTCAGCGGCTGGCTGAGTTTGCAGCCATCCCGATACAGCGCATTCGCCTTGACTCCGACCTTCCACGACAGAATATAGGCGTCCCACACTTCCTGAACCGTAGCCTCGTTTGGCAAGTTGATCGTCTTGCTGATCGCGCCGCTCAGAAACGGCTGTGCGACCGCCATCATCAAAATATGCCCGTCGGTCGAGATGAATCGCTTGCCGTACTTCCCGCACCGGTTCGCGCAGTCAAACACCGCATAGTGCTCGTTCTTGAGGTGGGGGGCGCCCTCGGTCGTCATGGTGCCGCATATGTAGTCGTTGGCGGCATCGATGTCGTGCTGGGTGAACCCCAGCCCCTTGAGCAGGTTGAACTTGTAGTCGCCGAGCTGGGCCTCGGTGAAACCAAGCGTCTCGCGGCAGAAGGCCTCGCCCAGGGTGAACTTATTAAACGCAAACTGAATCTCAAACGCGCCAGGCAGGGCGGCTTCGATCTTCGCAAGCGCTTCGTCGTTGAAGCCCTTCGCGCGCAGAATCTCAGGGTTGATCCGCGGGCATCCCGCGAGCGTGCCGGCCCCCTTGGCGTAGCGCACGATGTCTTCGATCTGAGGAGCGGTGTAGCCGAGTCTGCGAAGGGCCGGGGGCAGGCTCTGATTGATGATCTTGAAGTAGCCGCCGCCCGCGAGTTTCTTAAATTTAACGAGCGAGAAGTCCGGTTCGATGCCGGTCGTGTCGCAGTCCATGACCAGGCCGATCGTGCCGGTAGGCGCCAGGACGGTCACCTGGGCGTTGCGATAGCCGTGCTGTTCGCCCAACGCCAGCATTCGATCTGCATCCTCGCGCGCGGCGCGCAACAGGTCGCTCGGGCAATACTCCGGGTCGATGCCCATCGGCGGGACGCTCAAACCCTCGTACTCGGCGGATGGCGCGTTATAGGCCGCGCGCCGATGATTGCGAATCACCCGTAGCATGTGGTCCCGATTGCGCTGAAAACCAGGGAACGGGCCGAGTTGTCCGGCCATCTCGGCGCTGGTGGAATATGCTCCGCAGTGGAGCATTGCGGTCATGGCGCCGGCGATCGCGCGGCCTTCCCGGCTGTCGTACGGAATGCCCTGGATCATGAGCAAGGTCCCGAGGTTGGCATAGCCCAGACCAAGGGTCCGGAACTCGTGGCTCAACCGGGCGACGGACTTGGCCGGGAACTGGGCCATCAGCACGCTGATCTCGAGGACGATCGTCCATAGCCGGGTCGCGTGGCGGTAGCCCTCAACATCAAATACCCCGGTCTTGTCGTCATAGAAGCGAACCAGGTTCAGGCTGGCCAGGTTGCAGGCCGTGTCATCGAGGAACATGTACTCTGAGCAGGGATTGCTGCCCCGGATTGGGCCATCAACCGGGCAGGTATGCCACTCGTTGATCGTGTCGTGATACTGCATGCCCGGGTCCGCGCTCTGCCAGGCGGCATCGGCAATGCGCTGCATCAGGCCGCGCGCCTTCATCGTGCGCCGATTCTTGACCGGCGCCCCGGTCTTACGGGCCTTTTCAATGTCCGTCCGCCAATGCAGGTGCCAGTCTTCATCGTTCTCGACCGCCTTCATAAAGGCATTGGTCACCCGCACGCTATTGTTGCTATTCTGGCCGCTGACCGTGCCATACGCGTCGCTGTTCCAATCCGTGTCGTACTCGGCAAACGTCATGCCCGTGAAGCCCTGCTGGGCATACTGGAGCGCGCGCTCGATCGAGTTGGCGGGGATCAGGTCACGGCGAGCCTCGCTGATCGCCCGCCCCAGAGCCCGGTTTAGCTTGCGGTCGAAGCGGATGGCTTCGCTCTTCTCGGCGTGACAGGCCTGGATGATGGCGTTCAGGTGCCTGCTGTTGAGCCGGCTGCCCGTCACCAGCGAGGCGACTTTCTGCTCCTCGACCACCTTCCAATCAATAAAGGCTTCGATATCGGGGTGATCGATATCCAGGATGACCATCTTGGCCGCCCGCCGGGTGGTTCCGCCGCTCTTGATGGCGCCCGCGGCCCGATCGCCAATCTTGAGAAACGACATGAGGCCACTGGACTTGCCGCCGCCGCTGAGGGGTTCGTTCTCGCCGCGCAGATTCGAGAAATTACTGCCGGTGCCGCTGCCATACTTGAAGATCCGCGCCTCGCGCACCCACAAGTCCATAATCCCGCCGTCGTTGACGAGGTCATCGCCGACGGATTGGATGAAACACGCATGCGGTTGGGGATGCGTATACGCATCCTCCGAGGCGATCAGCGCGCCGGTCTTTGGATCGATATAAAAGTGACCCTGCGAAGGGCCGCTGATGCCATATGCCCAGTTCAGCCCGGTATTGAACCACTGGGGGGAGTTCGGCGCGGCCATCTGCATGGCCAGCATGTACGCAAGCTCGTCATGAAATGCCTGCGCATCAGACTCTTCGTCAAAATACCCGTGCTTCCAACCCCAGTATGTCCAGCATCCGGAAAGGCGCAGGAATACCTGGCGGCTGTCTTTCTCGCCCGTATTGGGCTCGGCGCCCTCGGCCGGGACACTGCGCTGCAGCCAGGCGGGA
This sequence comes from Anaerolineae bacterium, assembly GCA_046594095.1. Lineage (GTDB taxonomy): Bacteria > Chloroflexota > Anaerolineae > J036 > Brachytrichaceae > Brachythrix. Next base: position 5,691 of record JBKJQK010000560.1, read on the forward strand.
ACGCCCTTTTCCTTGACTCGGCGGGTCTCGCTCGGCACGCCAGCCTTCCGGAAGTACTTCTGGGAGAGGATATCGACGGCCACCTGAGACCATTGCGCTGGCACGTCGATGCCGGTCATTTCAAAGACCCTCGAGCCGTCGGTGTTGCGAATGCTCGAGCTCCGCTTCTCAAAGAGAATGGATGCGAACGGCGATTTGCGGTGTTGGGTGTAGCGTCGGTTGATCTTCATGCTGGCTCCAGCGGCTAAACGTTTTGCGCGGGCCCATAATGAGCGCGCGTCCTCTTATCGTTCTCCCAAAAGCTTCTCTATCTCACCCTTCACACTCTCCAGGTCCTTCAGGTTGAGATACACAATGGCATACCGAATGTAGGCGACTTCATCCAGACCGCGCAAGCCGCGCAGAACTATGTCCCCTACATCCCGAGCGGCGACCTCAGGTTTGCCCAGTCCAAGCACCTGGCTTTCGATCTGATCCGCCAGGCGTTCGATATCCGTAGCTGAAACCGGGCGCTTGGCGCACGCGATTCGGATGCCCTCCAAAACCTTGTCCCGGTCAAACGTTTCCCGCCTCCCGCCCCGCTTCACAACCAGCGGCGCGACTTCGACCACTCGCTCCATCGTGCTGAAACGCCGTCCGCATGACTTGCACACCCGGCGCCGCCGGATGCTTCCGGAAGCCTCGCGGATGGTGTCAATCACGTGAGTCTCGGTGGAAGCGCACTGGGGACATTTCATGATGCCAGAATGACGGACGGACGGCCTTTTGCCCGACACTGTTTATGCAAACTCTCGACCCGATCTCGACATAACGACACATAACTCACCATATATTGTGCAGAACGTATGTTCTTCACAATATATGGGCCGGAAAGGAAGTGGATTGTATGAATGCTCGTGGCTGCTGTCAACAGGTGAAGGGGCGGGCGAAACCTTAAATTTGGGGCGGTATTTGGGCGGGTGGAGAATGCATAACCATGATTCTCCACCCTTGCGCGAATGCGCTCCCAAGTGATCGCCGAATGACGTTAGCGCTGCCGCCGCAAAAATGTCGGCAGTTCCAAGTCGTCAGGGTCGTATCCGGCGCCAGCGCTCACGCCAGCGTCCTCGCGCGGCGCGCTTGCGGCCGGGACTGTGGCGCTTCGCGCCGGCGGATTCGATCGTCCCGCGCTTTCGCGCTCGCGGAGGCCCGAAGACCGGTTCACCCGGCGCGTCGTGCCACCCGTGTGCTCAAAGCCGGTAGCGATGACTGTGATGCGGACCGTGTCTTTCATGTTGTCATCGATGACCGCGCCAAAGATCACGTTGCAGTCGGGATGGGCCGCCGAACGGATCAACATCGCGGCTTCATTAACCTCATGCAAAGCCATGTCGGGCCCGCCGGTCACATTGAACAGAATCCCGTGGGCACCGTCAATTGTGACGTCAAGCAGGTTGGAGGTGATCGCCTGCTCAGCCGCCGCTCGCGCCCGCCCCTCGCCCGAGGCAGTCCCAACCGCCATCAAGGCCGCCCCACCCTCGCTCATGATTGCGCGGACGTCCGCGAAGTCCAGATTGATCAGTCCCGGGGTGGTGATCACTTCGCTGATTCCCTGGATGCCCTGGCGCAAAACGTCATCGGCGACCCGGAACGACTGCGACAGGCTGGCCCGCTTGTCGACAATGTCAAGAAGGCGGTCATTCGGAATCACGATCAGGGTGTCTACATGCTCTTTGAGCCGCTCGATCCCCGCCTCAGCGGCGCGCTGGCGGGGTGTCCCCTCAAAGGAAAACGGCCGCGTGACAACGCCAATGGTCAGCGCGCCTTGCTCCTTCGCAATCCGAGCGATCACGGGCGCGGCGCCCGTGCCAGTCCCGCCGCCCATGCCCGCGGTGATGAAAACCATGTCAGCGCCCTTGATGACGCTGTAGATCTCGTCCGAGGATTCTTCCGCGGCCTTCTCGCCTTGATTCGGGTTTCCGCCCGCGCCCAGACCGCGCGTGACCTTGTCCCCCAAACGAATCCGGATCGGAGCGCCGCTCAACATCAGCGCCTGCTGATCGGTATTCACCGCGATGAACTCGATACCCTGCATATTCTCGGCGATCATTCGGTTGACCGCATTCTGGCCGCCGCCGCCCACCCCAATTACCTTGATTTGGGCGGGTGACTCGGGGTGCCCGGTATACGAA
>JBKJQK010000105.1:0-4750 GCA_046594095.1 Anaerolineae bacterium
CGCCCCAATAGGTGAACTTGACCGGAGCGGCGGGGGGGGGGGCGGTTGTCGCGGCCGGGGCAGTGGTCGCGGCAGGCTTTGCGGTCGGGGCAGCAGGCGCGGCAGGGGCGCCGCACGCGGCGAGCGCGAGCGCCGCAACGGCGGCGGCGCCAAACCAAGTGGACTTCATGGATACTGGTTTCATGCGTTATTTCCTCATCTCCGATTCGGAGCGGTCATAGTTGGCGCTGCGCGCAGCGCGGCAATTCAGTCAGGCCGCTGGACGGCGGCGGGTGGGACCAGAACGGCTGATGTCGATAGAGCCTCCTTAAGTTGTCCGCGATTATGCGGCTGTTGACATGACGGGAATTGCCAGGTCGAAGTGCGTCTCCATGAGGCCGACCATTTGCTCGACGGCGCCTTCGGCGATCGCGCCGGCCATCGCTTCGTGCTCGGCCTGGATGCGGGCGCGTTGCGCCCGGGTGGGTTGCCGGCGCAGACCGGTCACGATGGCTTCCCGGGTTGCGTCTCGAATGGAAGTGATCAAGTGCGAAAGAATTCCGTTTCGGGCCGCCTCAGCGATCGTCAGGTGAAGGCGCAGATCCAGATCGGCATAGGCCTCGGGGTCGTTCTCGCACTCGCGCATTTCGGCCACAATGCTCCGCAATTCTTCTGCCTGGGCCTGGGTCCGCCGCGCTGGCGCGAGCGCCGCGGCCTGGACCTCCAGCGCGCGCCGGACTTCCATAATCTCAACCAGGGCCTGATCCTTGCTTCGAAGCGAGCGCTGGAAGTACATCAGGAGCGGCTCATTCGTGAGCGGGCGCATGATGGCGCCCTTGCCGTTGATGACCTCGACAATGCCCTGGCCGACCAGTTCCTGTAGCGCTTCTCGTACCACCGTCCGGCTAACCCCGAATTGGCCGGCCAGATCACCCTGTGAGGGCAGCGCGTCACCCGGTCGGAAATGGCGCGCGACCATCCACTCGCTGAGCTGCTCGGCAGCCCGCTCGGCCAGGGTCTCTCGCTTGAGCTTGGTGATCGACGCCATGCGTTTTCATGTGGCTGATCGCGTTTCTCTCCAGCCATGACAGTCGGTTTTACAGTAACATGGCTATCCTGTCAACCTATCATAAAGGTTGAGATTCGACAAAGGTGGTTATGTATGAAAGTGGCGATCACAGGGACTTCCGGGCGGGTTGGATCCGCGATTGCGCGCGAGGCAGTCGCCCGCGGGTTTGACGTGTTGGGCATTGATCAGAGAGCTCCAGCGCAGAGCGAATTTGGTGGGGGGCGCTTTGTCGAGGCGGACCTGGCTGACTATTCAGCTCTGTGTAGGACGCTGGAAGGCTGCGACGCCCTCATTCACATGGCGGCCATCCCATCGCCCCGGTTCGATCCGGCACACGTTGTGCACAACAACAATGTGGTCGCCAGTTACAACGCCCTGGCCGCCGCGGCCGAGCTCGGAATTCTCAAGGTCGTCCAGGCCAGCAGTGTCAATGCCATAGGTCTTTCCTACAGCCGCGAGCCCCGGTTTGACTATCTGCCACTGGATGAAGATCACCCAACCTACAACGAGGACGCCTACAGCCTGAGCAAATGGATCTGCGAGGCCCAGGCCGATAGCATCGTCCGGCGTAACGAGGCCATGACCATCGCGAGCTTGCGCTTTCACTGGGTGGTCGATAGCCGTGATTTTGCGGTTCAGGGTTATCGCGACCGGTCGGCCGACTTTGCCCGACGGCAATTGTGGGCCTATACCAGTCTGGATGCGGCGGTCCGGGCCAGTTTGCTCGGCATCGCCGCCCCCTTTACAGGTCACGAGGTCTTCAACATCGTCGCGCCTCGGACGGCGGTCGAGGTGGAGTCCGCCCCGCTGGTCCGCAAGTACTTCCCGAATGTTCCCATTCGGGGTGGACTGGCGGGAGAATGCGGCCTATATGATTGCAGCAAAGCCGGGCGCTTGCTCGGTTGGTCACATGACATCTAACGCTTAAGGTCGATATATAGCCGATTGAGCCGCCGCCGACCGCAAGTTTGGAGGAAATATGCCAAAAATCACGAAAATCAAACCCATTGTGACCGCCCCGGATGGAACCGGACTTGTCGTCGTGAAGGTCGATACCGACGTGCCGGGTTTGTATGGGCTGGGCTGCGCCACCTACACCCAGCGCGCGGCGCTGGTCGCCCAATGCGTGTCGGAATACCTCGATCCGTTGATCGGGGGCCGCGAGACAGCCAACATCGAGGATCTCTGGCACGTCATGCATAACAATAGCTACTGGCGCAACAGCCCGGAGCAAAATAACGCCATCTCCGGCGTTGACATGGCTCTTTGGGACATCAAAGGCAAGCTCGCCAACATGCCGGTCTACGATCTTTTGGGCGGCAAATGCCGGCCAGCGGCGATGGTCTATCGGCACGCCGACGGGCGCGATCATCAGGAAGTGCTTGACAACTTGCAGCGTTATGTGGCTGAGGGCGCGAAGGCTGTCCGTCTGCAGATGGGCGGCTACGGCGGGCGGGTCAATGAGATAACGAAGAAGAATGCCCGGCCGGGGAAGAAGGCCGCCCAGGCGACCGACCGCATGCGCGGTCTCGACCAGGCCCTGAGCGCATTTCCGGGCGCCTACTACGATCCCGATTGGTATGCTCGCAGCATTCCGCCGCTGTTCGAGTATGTAAGAGCTAAAATTGGCTTTGATCTCTTCCTGCTCCATGACATTCACGAGCGCCTCGCCCCGATCGACGCGATCCGAATGGCAAAAGCCCTCGAGCAGTACCGCCTCTTCTTCCTTGAAGATCCGCTTGCCCCCGACCAGATCGAGTGGTTCCGCCGGCTGCGTCAGGCGTCGGCCACGCCCATCGCAATGGGCGAACTGTGGAACAACCCGGTCGAGTGGCGGGCCCTGATCACCGAGCAATTGATTGACTTCGTGCGCGCCCACATCAGCCAGATCGGCGGGATCACCCCGGCCCGCAAAATGGCGACGCTGGCCGAGTCATTCGGCGTCCGCACCGCCTGGCATGGGCCGGGCGACGTTTCGCCGGTCGGGCATGCCGCCAACCTGCACCTCGATCTGGCCTGCCACAACTTCGGTATCCAGGAAGTGATCGTCTTCAGTGATCGGCTGCGTGAGGTATTCCCAGGCACGCCCGAATTACGCGATGGATTCCTGTGGGCCAACGACTCCCCGGGCCTCGGGATCGATATCGACGAGAAGGCGGCTGCCCGCTATCCGATCGAGGCCACCGGCGGCCAGTTCGTGGATCGGGTGCTGCAGTGGACCCAGAGTCGCTGGCCGGATGGGACGGCCTGGGCGCCATAGGCCAGACCCGCCCGCATAACATCGCGAACGAGACCCTGAGGTTCTTCAAGAATCTTAGGGTCTCTGGTTGGCTTAGTCGCGCGTTGTGCTCGCGCGAGGTCGGGTCGGACACGCGCGCCCTATCGCGCCCCGAAACTTCTGCGCACCCAATCCATCGCCTGCTTCAGCCGGTCATCGTCGGCCGGCGCCGGCGCGGACGCCCGGCAACTGTCGAAGACGGCCTTCAACCGCTCCGGCTGGAGCTTGCCGTGCGCGCCGATCACGACGATCTCGGTCTTGCGCGGGCCGTCGGGCCACAGTTCGCCGAGGCTGAGCGAGGCGCGCTTGCCGACCACCTGCAAGATCACCTTGCGAACCGGGTTTTCGGACAGCCAGATGAAACCCTTGGCCCGGTAGATCGTGGGTGGCAGATTGTCGATCGCGCGCTCGAGTCCGGCCCGTGAGAATGCCTCGTCGCTGGCATACGTCCACGCGCTGAAGACGACGCCATGGTCGTGCGAATGACCGTCGGGCGGCTCGGCGCCGGATTCTTCAGCGTCATGGGTGTAAACGTCCCGGGCGGGCCGGCTGAGCAGGCGGTCCGGGTTGTATCGCCCAACGCCCAAAAGCAACTCAAGCGGCGCCTGGGCAAAGGTCACCTCGATCACCCGGGCATCCGGGCTGACGTCCCGGATCCAGCCTCGCACCGCCCCGAGCGCAACCGCGTCCACAAGGTCCACTTTGTTGAGCACGATCAAGTCGGCGGCGCCGACCTGGTCCATCGCAAGCATTTCATTTTGCGGGCCGACGTCACGGATCTGTTCGGCGTCGACCACCGCAATGATGCTGTCCAGCCGGGTCTGCCGTTGCAGCGCGGGCAGGAGAAAGGTCTGCGCGACCGCATACGGGTCCGACACCCCGCTCGTTTCGATCACGATGTACTCGGGCGGTTCCGGCCGGGACACAAGGCTGAGCGCCGCCGCAAGAAGGTCATCCCGGATCGTGCAGCAGATGCATCCGTTGGCCAGGCTGACCGTCTCCCCCTCCACCCCGACGATCAACGCGCTGTCGATGTTGACCGCCCCGAAGTCGTTGACCATCACCGCGATTCGGAGGCCATGGTCACCCTTGAGGATCCGGTTGAGCAGTGTGGTCTTCCCGGCGCCGAGAAAGCCGGTGATGAGCGTGACAGGGATGGGAGGCATGGGAGGAGTGTAGCTGTTAGCCTTAGCCATTAGCCATTAGCCATTAGCCATTAGCCTTTAGCCTTTAGCCGTGAGCGATGAGCTGTGGGCAATTGGCCGCAATCGAACTGGCACACGCCCAAAGCTCAAGGCTCATGGCTCATGGCTCCCGGCTAAAGGCTAATGGCTAATGGCTAATGGCTAACAGCTAATGGCTAACAGCTAATGGCTAACAGCTAATGGCTAACAGCTAATGGCTAACAGCTAATGGCTAACAGC
>JBKJQK010000185.1:0-3165 GCA_046594095.1 Anaerolineae bacterium
GTAAGGTTTGGTCAGGTGGGTAAGGTTTGGTCAAGTGGATAAAGTTTGGTCAGAAAGATTCGGCGAGGCAGTACTCACCCAACCACACCTTACTCACCTTATCGAACCTTACCGCACCTTACCCACCCATACCGTGACCGCCGCCCGCTCCGTGCCCATATTCCGCTGCCAGAAACTGAAGCCGGCTTGCTCGAAGCGGGCGCGGGCGGCGTCCGCCACGCCCATTTCGCTGCCCTGCCCGGTGATGGCGAAGGCGAGTCGAACCAGGCGCGAGAGCGGGTCGTAGCGGATGAGGCGTACGGCAGGGACGATGATGATCCGCCCACCCGGGCTTAGGACCCGGCGCAGCTCGACCAGTGTTTCTTGCCGGAAGATAAAGTCGGTTGGGAATGCGCAGGCGATGCAGTCGAAGGCGGCGTTGGGGAAGGGCAGCCGGGCGGCGTCGGCGCGGGCGAGTCGCGGCTCGACGCCCTTCGCGCGCAGGTTACGCCGGGCGAGCGCGCCCATTTGGGGCGACAGATCAATGCCGACCGCGTCGAGGCCGCGCTCGCGGATGCGGGCGTGCAGGTGCCCAGGCCCATGCCCGACTTCAAGCACCCGCGCGCCGTCGGGGATGAACGAGAGGGCCATGGCCCCCCATTCGCGCCACTCGCCAAACGAGACCCCGTTAGCGACGGCGTCGTAGACGCCGGCGAAGCGGGTGTAGAGCAGGTTGAACGCGGCGCGGATGAAGCGGGTCACTGGCGGGGAAGTGTAGCCGGGGCGGATTACGGCCGACCGAAGACGACAGACCGATGCCGGCTTGAGATAGTTCCGTCGGTCCATTCTTCACCACCACAAATGCGCTGTTTTCGCTCGTATTGCGCCGCGCCGGTCCCTGAGCGGACCGGTAATCCGGTCCAGTCGAAGGGCTGGCGCCCAATACAGCGGTCACCGCCTGGTAGTAATCGGCGCCCAACGTGCTTTATCTACGTGGGCACTACGCCACGGAATGAGAGGGCAGAGAACCTGTCTGTCTGGACAACTGGCCAGCCAGAACTGGCCGGACGGCTGGCGACATCAGATGACTTCCGTGTACAAACGCACATAATTCATCCGGACGGCCACCAAGCGCCGTTTTTACCCGTGGACGGGCTTTACCACCCGGATTGCGGGCCGCTCACCGGAGACGCCGCACCATGACATCAAAGATCTCTTCGACCTTTCGGGTGGGTCTTGTCGCGACAGTGGCGGGTGACGGCATCGCTGGAGGACGAGGGTGATTGACGCAATTTCGTGGGCGCGCCCCACGTAAAAACGTCATTCCCGCGAAAGCGGGAATCCATACCGCAGCCGGCTGGAATCCTTGGCTCTTGCGCGCATAACGTATGGATTCCCGCTTTCGCGGGAATGACGGGTATTGAGGTGGTGGCGCGGCCGAGATGCTTCGCGCGCCCGTAACGCTCGCGGCCGAATGGGTGCGTTGGTGTGCGCCCCACGTATGAACGTTATTCCCTCGAAAGCGGGAATGACGATTCTTGGGGTGTCGCGCCGGGCGACCCGTGGCCGGCAACAGCGCGCATTTATCGATTCACGCCCCCAAATACCGTATTGCGGTATTACGGTATACTTGCTGCATGGCCCGCACCATCTCGACTACATCCGAGGCCGAACTGCTCGCCCGGGGCAATCTAACCCTGCCCAAGGCGCTCCGCGACGCCCACCACCTCAAACCCGGCACCCGCTTCAGCGTCATCGACCTGGGCGCGGGTACGCTCATGCTCGTGCCGCGCCGCCTGCGGGTCGACGCGCTGGCTGACCCGCTGCTCGATGGGCTGAACGAGAAGGGCGAATCGCTCGAAAGCCTGCTCGCGCACCTGGATTCACAACGGGGCCGCCCCAGCGCCTATGACACCCGCGCCGCCTGAGGTCTTTCTCGATTCCAGCGCGGTCTTCGCCGCGATCTTGTCGGCGACGGGCGGGGCGCGCCAGATCCTGCGCCTCGGCGAAATCGGACAGGCCCGCCTGCGGGTGAGCGGGGCCGTCCTGAGCGAGGTCGAGCGCGCATTGCGCGAGAAGCTCCCCGACCATCTGCCCACGCTGGCGTTATGGCTCGACGCCGCCCGCGTGACCGTCGCCGCCGCGCCGGGAAAAGCCGCGCTGACCCGCCTGCGGTCCTGGCTGGGGTACGCCCCCGATGCGCTCGTGCTGGCCGCCGCAGTCGGGGCCGGGGTCGATTTCTTTGTCACCCTCGACCGCAAACACTTTCTGGACAACGCCCCGCTCCGCGCGGCGCTGCCCTTCCCCATCGGCACCCCGGGCGACTATCTGGGCTGGCACCGCGCCCGTCTGACGCCTGGAGAATAGCCTTCAACGAAATGTCCATCTCCAAGTTCATCCCCGCCTTCACCTTTGCTGAGGATCGTTTGGCGGCGTTCAAGGCTCTGGCGCCCGAGGCCTTCAACGCCGACGGCGTGCTCGACTGGGAGGCGCTCAAGATCGCGCTGGGTGAGGTGGTCGAGGACGGCGCGACCGAGAGCTTCGGGCTGAACTGGCCGGGGAAACGGGCCGCCCGCCGGCTGGCCCTGACGCCCGTCCACAAGACGCTCGTGCCCGCCCCCGGGGAGGGGATCGACGAGGCGACCACCCGCAACGTCTTTATCGAGGGCGACAACCTCGACGCGCTCAAACTGCTGCGCAAAGCCTACGCCGGGCGGGTCAAGATGATCTACATCGATCCGCCTTACAACACCGGCAACGACTTCGTCTACAAGGACGACTACAGCGAGAGAGCCGAGGACTACCAGAAGAAGACCGGCCAGCGCGGCGAGGAGGGCGAACGCCTGGTGGCCAACCCCAAGAGCAGCGGGCGCTTCCACTCCAACTGGCTGAACATGATCTACCCGCGCCTGTTGCTGGCTCGCGATTTGCTGCGCGAGGATGGGGTCATCTTTGTCAGTATAGATGACAACGAAGTGCAGAACCTGAGACATGTACTGGATGAAGTCTTTGGTCCGCAGAATCAAGTAGCTCAATTGGTCTGGAAGAAATCTTACGGCGGGGGATCAAAAACGCGTTTCGTTGTAGGAATCCACGAATACGTGCTTTGTTACGCCAACTCAAAGGAAAGCATCTCACGGATAGACTTGCCCCCCAATCCGGAGGTCCAAAAGTACTACAAATCAC
>JBKJQK010000208.1:0-5833 GCA_046594095.1 Anaerolineae bacterium
GGCCAACCAGGCAGCCCTGGCCTGCGCGGCGGATGAGGGCCTGGCCTATCTGCACCCCTTCGCCGATCCGCTTGTCATCGCCGGCCAAGGCACCCTTGCGCTGGAGATCCTCGAAAATTCGCCGGACACCGACACCATCATTGCCGCGATCGGCGGCGGCGGTTTGATAAGCGGGGTCGCCCTGGCGGCCAAGGCGCTCAAGCCTTCGATTCGCATTCTGGGGGTCGAGCCCACCGGCGCATCCTCGATCTACGACAGCGTCAAGGCAGGCAAGCTGATTACACTGGAGCGGGTGACGACCCGGGTCGGCACGCTGGCCGCCCGCGCAACCGAGCCGGTCAACCTTGAAATCATCAACACGTATGTGGACGCGATCACGTTGCTCACCGACGACGAGATGCAGGCCGCGGCCGAGTGGCTGTGGTTCGAATACGGCATCGCGGCCGAACTGAGCGGCGCGGCCGCCGCGGCAGGCCTGCTCTCGGGCAAGATCCAACCCCGCGCCGGCGAGCGGATATGCGTGCTGGTGTGCGGCGCCGGCCACGACGGAGTCAAAACACAATGAGCACCCTCCTGGCCTTTCTGGCCCACCCCGACGACGAGTCCTTTGGTATTGGCGGGAGCCTGGCCAAATACGCCCGCGAGGGCATCGACGTCCACTACCTATGCGCAACCCGGGGCGAGTCCGGGACCGTCGACGACCATCGGATGGAGGGCTTCGCAAGCGTGGCAGAGCTGCGCGATGGCGAGCTTGCCTGCGCGTCCAAAGCCCTTGGGCTAAAGGGCTATTCGTATTTCGGCTATCGCGACTCGGGCATGCAGGGAACGGAGCACAATGCGCATGCGGACAGCTTCGCACAGGCGGATCTCGACGAGGCGGCCACCCGGCTGGCCGGCATCGTCCTGGAACTCAAGCCTGACGTCATCATCACCCATGACCAGTACGGCGGCTATGGTCACCCGGATCACCTCCAGTGCCATCGCGCGACGCTTCGGATGTACGAAATGCTGTGGGGGATCAAGATCACCCCTGGCCCGAAAGGCGAGGCCACCGTCGCTCAAGGCGCGTCGGTTGGGCCAATCGCGTCGGGCGATCTCAAACCTCCCCAGCTGTACTATTCGAGCCTGCCCAAGACCCTGGTCAAGTGGGGGGTGCGCTTTCTGCGCCTGACCGGCCAGAATCCCAGCGCATTCGGGCGCAACAAGGACATCGACCTGGCCAAGATCGCCACGTGGGACTTGCCCGTCACGGCCCGAATCGACATTCGCGCATACGCGGAGATCAAGCGCGCGGCATCGGACTGTCACGCAAGCCAGCAGATGCCCCAGCAGAATCAGAGCCTGTTTCAGCGCATCTTCTTCCGGCGCCAGGCGGCGGAAACCTTCACCCAGGCCTATCCGCAGTTCCTGGCCGGGTCCGGGATCAAGACCGACTTGTTCAAGGCCTAGCGCATGGGCATCGCTTTCTTCGACATGGACAAGACCTTGCTGGATGCGAGCAGCGGGATATTGTTTGTCAAATACCTGTGGAAACACCGCGCGGTCAGCCTGGCCGAAATGGCGGACGTGTTTGTCCTGAGCGCGCAATACACCCTGAATCGGATGGACTTTCCAAAGGTCATGGCCCGGATGAGCAGCAAGATCAAGGGCGGCAGGGCTGACGAACTTGTCTCCTTGTGCGATCGCTGGTTTGAGGACGAGTTGAGGTCGCATATCGCGCCGCGGGCGGTTGAGCGCGCCCGCGAGCATGAGCGCGCCGGCGAGACCGTTATCCTATTGTCGGCTTCGACCCAATATGCAGTTCGGCCAGTCGCCGAACACCTCGCGATCGAGTACCGCTGCACGGAGCTGGCCACGGAAAACGGCTCGCTGACGGGCGCGGTTATCGGAGAACCCTGCTATGGCGAGGGAAAGCTGATCTGGGGCCGCCGGCTGGCAGAACAGCGCGGCCTGACCCTGGCCGATTGCGCCTTCTACACCGATTCAGCCTCGGATTTGCCGCTCATGGAAGCAGTCGGCCGGCCCATCGCAGTGAACCCTGACGCGAAACTGCGCGCGCGGGCCAGCGCGAAGCATTGGCCCGTCGAAACGTTCTATTAGGCCCAGGCGCATGATGAAGTTGATCCGGCGGAATGCAACGCTTCTGTGCGTCCTCGGTCTGTTTCTTGCGCCGTTGATTCTCTTTCTGCCGGTGACCCTGGGCGGCTTGACGCTGCTGCCGGCCGACAACCTCTTTCAGTACGAGCCCTTTGCGACCGGCGCGGCCGCTCTAGGCGTCGGGCGGCCGCAAAACCACCTTCTGTCAGATCTTGTGCTGGAGAACTACGTCTGGAAACAGTTCATCCTCGAGGCCATCCAAAACCGGGAGCTTCCGCTGTGGAACCCGAACCTGTTTGGCGGCGTGCCCTTCCTCGCGGCGGGACAGCACTCGGCCCTGTATCCGCTCAGTCTGATCTACTACGTTTTGCCGCTGGCCCAGGCCTACGGCTGGTACACCGTCGCGAATCTGGGCCTGGCCGGCGCCTTCATGTTCGTCCTGGCCCGCACGCTGAAGGTCGGGCGGGCGGGCGCGCTCTTTGCCGGCCTGGTCTATCAACTGAGTGGGTTCATGCTGACCTCGGTGGTCTTCCAGATGGTGATTGGCGCCGCGGCCTGGTTACCCCTGATCCTGGCCATGACCGAGAACATCATCCGCCAGGCGCCGGGCATGCGCGGAAAGCCCGCGTCCGCGCCCTGGGCCGTCATCGGGGCATTTGCGTTGTGCTTTCAGATTTTCGCAGGACATGTGGAGATTACGTTGTATACCGGCCTCGTCACGCTCGCCTTCGCGCTGTGGCGCATCGGCGAAAGGGTTCGGGCGTCGGGCTGGCGGCGGAGCGCGTCGTGGCGCGAGGCCGGTCTGCGCCCGATGGGGTGGTTGATCGCCATGGCGGCCCTCGGGGCGGGCCTGGGCGGAGTTCAACTCATCCCGCTGGTCGAACTGGTCACCCAGAGTTTCAGAGCCGCTCGGGCGGAGTTCGCCCAGGTGCTGAGTTATGGCTTCCCGAAGAGCCTGGGCTGGTTGCGCTGGCTGATGCCCCAGTTTTTCGGGAGCGAAGCGCAGCACAGCTACTTCGATCTCTTCTCGCTGACGACTCTGCCAGTCCCGACGCCCAACGGCCACACCTGGTGGGGCGACGGCCGCTGGAAGAACTCAGTCGAAGGCGGGGCGTATGTCGGCATTCTGACCCTGGCGCTGGCCGGCATTGCCGCGGCACGCGGGCTCGTCATCGACACCCGGACACGCCGGATCGCGCTCTCGGGCGCGGGCCTGCCGGATGGTTTTCCCCGAAGTTTCCTGGTCGTCCTGGCCATTCTGTGCGTGGGCTTCATTTTCGGCACTCCGCTGTACGCCCTGCTCTACTACGGTCTGCCCGGGATCAACCAGTTGCACTCGCCGTTTCGATGGATCTTCCCGCTCACAGTTTGCCTGGGCCTGCTGGCCGGGGCAGGACTCGACTCGCTGCTCAAGGCCCCGCCCAGCCGGCGCCTGGCCCGCGTCGGCCTGGCGCTCGCGGGGATCGGCGCCGCGATCGCGATCGCGGTCGCCGTCGCGAGATTCGCATTTCCCGCGCTACAGTCATTCATCGGAGCCGCCCTGACGCGGCTCGAACTGGATACGCATGGCTTCACGCCTTCCCTATTCTTTAGTCTCGAGGGCGTCAACGCGCTGTGGCTCGCGGTGTGGCTGATCGGCGGCGGGCTCGTCATCGCGGGGCTGGCGCGCGGCCGGTGGCGCTGGATGTTCGCGGCAGCGGCGATCGGCCTGCTTGTCGCCGATTGCGCCATGGCATGGGCGGGCTTTAATCCCTCGGTCGACCCGGCCCTGCTCAAGCACGTACCCGAGGCGATTTCATTCTTGAAGAAGGATGCCGGGCTATGGCGTCTGACCGCGTTTGAGCCGAAAGATGGAAAGCCCCTCAATGCCAACCTCGCCTGGTGGTTTGGCCTGCAGGACGTCCGGGGCTACGACTCCATCATCCCCAAGCAGTACGTCGACTACATGCAGGCCATCGAGCCACAAGGCGAGCTGCCCTACAACCGAATTGCGCCGATCCGCGACGCGGCCAGCTTTGGCTCACCGCTGATCGATCTGCTTGGGGTGAAATACGTCGTCGCCCAAAGCGCCGATCGCCTGGATTCGCCGGGTTTCTCAAAAGTCTACGACGACGGCCGGACCGCGATCTATCAGAACGGCCGGGCCCTGCCGCGCGCGTTCAGCCTGCCCGTCACCGCCGCGGTCTCAGTCGAGCGTTTCGCCGACGCGGCCCGCATCCTCGACCCGCGCCGTTATGCGATCTTTGAGAACCGGCCAGCACTCGCCGCAGTCACAGCCTCGCCCGGCAATTTCGAGCAGGCGACTGTGACCGCGTACCGCAACAACGAAGTCTGGATCGATGCGGGGCCGGAACGATGGTTGATCCTGGCCGACAGCGACTTTCCGGGGTGGCGGGCTTACGTCCGCCCGCAGGTCGCCAGCGACGATGCGCTAAAGGAAACGCAGATCGAGCGGGTCAACGGGAACTTTAGGGCGGTCCGCCTGGATGCTTCAACGGGAGCGCAGACCGTGCGTTTCCGTTATTTCCCCGACTCGTTTCGAAACGGCGCCTTCGCCTCGTTCATCGTTTTGGTCGCCCTGCTCTTTCTGGCCGGGGCGTATGTCTGGCGGACGCGGGGCGCGGCTGCCGAGACACATGGTGTTCGGCTTGTGGCGCGCAACAGCCTGGTCCTGACCGGGCTGAATCTCGGCGCGCGGGTGATCGACATGGCCTTTGCGCTGATCATGCTTCGCACGCTCGGTCCGGCCGGGACAGGCAACTACACCTTCGCGGTCGTCATCGTGAGCTGGTTCGAGATCCTAATGAACTTCGGCTTGAACACATATCTGATCCGCGACGCAGCCCGCGACCGCACCCACGCATTTCGCTACTTTCTCGACACGAGCCTGCTCAGGCTGGGGCTTGGCGCGGCGGCGGCCCCCCTTATCTTGGCGGTGATCGCAATCTACTCGGCCAGCGATGGGATCAGCCCGGACACCCAGTGGACGCTGGCCCTGCTGGCCATCAGCCAGCTCCCGGGCAGCCTGGCGACCGGCTTGAGCGCGCTCTTCTTCGCGTATGACAAGGCCGAAGTGCCGGCCGCCCTGACGATCGTCAGCGCGCTGATCAAGGCCGCCGTCGGGGCGGTGCTGCTCTTGTCGGGCTGGGGGATTATCGGGCTGGCGATCACATCGCTTCTGACAAACCTGGCGACCCTGGCGATGCTGACCGTCCTGGCCCGCCGGATTTTGCGCCTTCCGTTTTCGCTGGCCAACGCGCCCGAGCGAAGGCTATCAAGAGTGGGGATACTCCGTGAGGCATTTCCGCTGGCGCTCAACCATCTCCTCAGCACGATCTTCTGGCGCCTGGATGTGCCGCTGCTCAAGGGCCTCAGCCGCAGCGAGGCAGCGGTGGGCTACTACACGGCCGGATACAAGTACATCGACGCCTTTAACATCATCCCCTCGCTTTTTACCCAGGCCCTGTTTCCAAGCCTGTCGCGGATGGCCGGCGACCGGCGCGAGGATGGCCAGGCGGACAATCCGCTGGCCCGGGCCTACGTCCTGGCGGTTAAGCTTCTGCTCATGCTCGCCCTGCCCCTGGCCGTAGGCGTCTCCTTTGCGGCGCCGGCCCTGATCGGCCTCCTGGGTGGCCAGGCTTTCCTGCCCCAGGGCGCGCTCGCCCTGGCCATCACGATTTGGCACATGCCGTTTGGCTGGATCAACAGCGTGACCAACTATGCGTTGATTGCGGTG
>JBKJQK010000237.1:0-21269 GCA_046594095.1 Anaerolineae bacterium
CTATCAAAAGACCGTCTCGGCCTACAATCGCCCCATGCAACGCGAAGGTCCTCCACTGGAAGCGCTTACCCGCCGCCTGACCGATACCCCCGGCGAATTTCTGGCCGAGCCGCGGATCGGCAAACTCGGCGCGGTCAACGTGGCCGCGGTCGTGGCCGACCTGTTGGTGGATCTCGGCGCGCTGCCCCTGAGCGGCCCCCAGGTGGAGGCCTTCAGCGCCACCGACGCCAAACTCCACCGCAATCGCCTGTCGCTAACCCTGATCACGGCCTGGCTCTTGCGCGACGATGCCCTGCGCGCCTCGCTGGCCGGCGCAACCCCGGCGGAAGCCCAGGCGCGCTTGCTGGCTTTCCTCGGCGATGGGGTGCGCGAGCTGGCCGAGCTCACCCAGGCCCCGCGTTTTGTGTCCGACCCTGACCGACGCGAGGAGCTCACCCGTTTTGCGCTGAAAGGGCTCGGTTTGCGCCCGGCCGGCGAAAGTGTCGAGCAGGCTCAGGACCGCCTGACCACGCTGAACACGGCTGAGCGCCAGCGGGTGATCAAGGCCGCTCGCGCCGCTGAAGCGCGCGCCCAGGCTGTCCGCGAGGCCATGGCCCGCAAAGCCGCCGAGGAAGCCGCGGCGAAGTACAACCGGGAGTGAGCGGATTCTCACGCGGAGGCGCGAAACCGCGAAGGAGAAGAAAGAATCTCAGGCGAAGGCGCGAAGAATCCTTTGTATTTCTTCTCGGCTTCGCGCCTTCGCCTGAGTGATCAACCCGCGGCCGGCGTGACCTTCACATCGTCGGGCGACGACGCCGGTGGCGCCGCCTCGTGCTCCGGCCTATGAATCTGGTAGGTCACATTGGTGATCGCAACGTGTTCCATGTTTTGCAGCGCGATGTAGAACGACACGTTGGTGTTGGCGTGCAGAGCCTGCGCCTGCCAGGTGTCCATCACCAACTGGCCCATGACGACATGCGCGAAGCGATCCGGGTGCTCGTCCAGCTTCTGCTCCACAAACGCGACCGCGGTCTCCGACAGGTTGCGGAACGGGCAGGGCACGATGGTTAACGCGTGGCCGCTGTCGCCCATCCGCTCGTTCCACTTGACCAGGATCTTCTCGGTCTTGAGCGGGTTGTCGTCGATGTGAACGGCCATCCATGGGTTGCCTTCGGACATCGCGAAGTCGACCATCTTGATCGTGCCGGTGTGGACGTCGTCGACCATGACGATGGTCAGCATGTCATGCTTGTGCGGGCGGAGCTTGCGGTCGGACAGGCTGAGCGCGTGCGCGACGTCCTTGTAGTGGTGGTGAATGCGGAAGAAGATCAAGACTAGACTCGGGATCAGGATTACGGTGATCCAGGCGCCCTGGGCAAACTTCGTCACCGCGAACACGACCATGACGATGAAGGACATCACCGCCCCAATGGCGTTGATGATCATCTTGATCCGCCAGTGCTTGTCGTAGTTCAGGACGCTGTGCTCTTCCTGGCGCGTCTGGCCGGGTTTGAGCGAAGAGACCTTGCGCCAGCGCAGGACCATTCCGGTCTGGGACATGGCGAAGCTCAGGAACACCCCGATGGCGTACAACGGAATGAGCGCGGTTGTGCTGCCCTGGAAGATGATGACGAGGGCCATCGACGCGATTGCCAGGGCCACGATCCCCCACGAGAAGGTCAGGCGGCTGCCCTTGAAGGTGAGCTGGCGCGGCAGAAAGCCATCTCCAGCGTGCAGCGCGCACAGCCGCGGGAAGTCGGCAAAGCTGGTGTTGGCTGCCATCATCAGGATCAGCATCGTGGCGATCACGAGCATCCAGTGCAGGACGCTGGTGCCGCCAAACAGGGCCTGGGTCATATACGGCAGCACCGCTGAATCCCCAGCGATCCGGCCGTCGGTCATGATCTCGAACTGGGGCAGGACATTCATCTTGCCGGCGAAGAACACGATGCCGATGAAGTTCACGGCGATCAGGCCGCTCATCACCAGCATCGTCGTCGCGGCATTGCGGCTCTTGGGATCCTTGAAGGCGGTGATGCCGTTTGAGATGGCCTCAACGCCGGTCAGGGCCGTGCAGCCGCTGCTGAAGGCGCGCAACACGAGGAGCAGAGTCAGGCTTTGGGCCGAATTGCGCAGCGCTTCGATCATCGTGGCCGACTGCTCGATGACCGGCAAGGTTCCGGAAGCATAACGAATCGCCGCGACGACCATCGTGACGAAGAGCATGCCGATGAAGAAGTAGGTCGGCACCGCGAACACTCGCCCGGATTCCTTCACCCCGCGCAGGTTGACGATGGTCATGACCGCGATGGTCAGGGCCGAGAGCACGGTCTGATACGGGCGCAATTCGGGAAAGGTGGCAACCGCGTTCTCCCAGCCGCTCGTGACACTGACCGCCACGGTGAGGATGTAGTCTGTCAGCAATGCGGCGCCGGCGACCTGGGCGGGCGCCTCGCCGATGTTGTCGCGGGCGACGATGTAGGCCCCGCCGCCGCCGGGGTAGGCGAAGATTGTCTGGCGGTACGAAATGGTCAGGATCGCCAGCATGATCGTGATGGCAATCGCGATCGGGAGCGCGATCCAGGTGGCAAGCAGTCCGCCGGCCAGCAGCACCAGCAGGATCTCGCCCGGGGCGTAGGCCACCGACGACAGAGCGTCACTGGCGAAGACGGCCAGACCGACCGTCTTGCCGATGGTTTGATGCGGCGCTTCATCGGTCGCCAGGGGGCGGCCAAAGATGGCGCGTTTGATGATTCGACTGCTGAATTCCATGCGGAATGACTCCAATGCGTTTGGGTTGAAAGGGGGGCGGCGCGGCCGGAGCCTAGCGGCTCTCGCGCGGCCGGGCCAGCCACGCGATCGTGACGAGTTCGATGGCCGAGTAAACCGCCAGGCTCAATTGCCGGACCCAGACCGCCATGTCCCTGGCGAACCGCACAAAGGCGATCTCCAGGATCAGCGATCCGACCACGACGAGCAGGGGGAGCGCCCACGCCATCAACTCGCGCATCGGGTTGCGGGCATAGGGGTGAACGATGCCGCTGATTTCGCATACCGGCAGGCGCATCTTGGCAAGCGAATGGCTGAGGGGCGCGAACTTCGGCGAAAGGCCGCTGGCGCCGCCGGGGGCCATCTGTTCGGCATGACAGACGATGACGTCGCCAGGCATGTGGCGGGCGAGGACAAGGCCTACCCAGTTGGTATCGCGGACGATTTCCGTTTCCGGCTCGATGCCAGACTCGCGGAGCAGGGCGGCCAGAAGCGCGACACGCAGCCGCGCCTGCGGTTCGCCGGCCCAGGTGTCGATTCCGGCGACGATGCGGATGCCGGCTCCGCTGCGCGACGCCAGCATCCAGAGCGCGCTGGCGAGCGCGGCTTCATCGATGTCGCCGGTGGGCAGAAGGACGAGCAGTCTTTCGATTCGGGCGGGAGCTGTCTCCGCCGCGCGCCAGGTTACGGTAGCGCCATTCGGCGCGAGTAGTTTGGCCATGAAGCGTCGCCGTGAATGAGCGACACTGAAAGCCTATTCCCGCGACATATGGGGCGGGGTGGGAATTGAGGCGGAAACGATAAGAAAGAAATAAAGATCAAACGACCGCGAACCGGTAGCCCACCCCGGGCTCGGTCAACAGAATCAGCGGATGATGCGGATCGTCCTCCAGCTTGGCCCGCAACTGGCGCATGTATACCCGCAGATACTCGATCTGATCCAGATACTCCATTCCCCAGACTTCACCGAGGATCGCCCGGTGGGTGAGGACCCGGTCGGCATTGCGGACCAGATAGGCGAGGAGTTTGAACTCGGTCGCGGTCAGGCGGACCTCTTCGCCGGCGCGGGTCACGACCCGCCGGGCGAGGTCGATCAGCAGACCGCCGCTCAGGGTGATGGGATCGGCCGTTTTGTTGATCTGGGCGCCGTGGCGCAGGGCGACCCGCACCCTTGCCATCAGCTCGGCAATGCTGAAGGGTTTGGTCAAATAGTCGTCCGCGCCTTTGTCGAGGGCGATGACCTTCTGGCGCTGATCGTCGCGGGCCGAGAGCACGATGATGGGTGTCTGGGTCCAGGCCCGCAGCTTCTCGCACACTTCGGTGCCGTCCATGTCGGGCAAGCCGAGGTCGAGGATGATGACGTCGGGCGGGCTGGCGGCGGCCTGGGCAAGGCCATCCTCGCCGGTGGCCGCGACAGCTACGCGGTAGCCGGATTCGCCGAGGATTTTGCGCAGAGCGCGCTGGATCTGCATCTCGTCGTCGATGACGAGGATGACGGGTTCGTTGCTCATGGCAGCTCGGGCGGCGGCAGGCGCGGGGCGGCCCCGTTCCAGGTCAATGGCAAGGTGAAGTTGAAGGTAAAGCCGCGGTCGTCATCTCCCGGCCGGGCAATCCTGTTCTCCGCCCACATTTTTCCGCCATGGGCGTCGATGATTCCCTTGCAGATCGATAACCCAAGCCCGGTGCCGGTCACCTTATCGGCGTGGGTGACCCGGTAGAACTTGTCGAAGATGCGGGCCAGATCCTCAGGCGGCAGGCGCGGGCTTTCGTTGGCCACCTGGATGCGCATCATCTGATCGTCGTCCTTGCGGGCATGGATCAGAATGCGGGTCCCGGCCGGCGCGTACTTGGCCGAGTTGCTAAGCAGGTTGGTGAAGACCTGATCAAGCTGGACCGGATCGGCCGGGACGAGGGGCAACTCGTCGGGCACATCGATCTCGAGACGGTGCCGGCTTGTTTCGTTGCGCATCCGCAGCGCGGCGCCGTTGACGACCTCGTTCAGATCGGTCCATTCGAGGACGGGCTTGAGCGCGCCGCTTTCGATCCGGGTCATGTCCAGCATATTGTCGACCAGGCGGGTCAGCCGCATCGCCGCGTCGCGCACATCGTCGAGCATTTCGCGCCCGGCCTCGGATTCGGGCGGCACGAGACCGTTACGCAGGCTCTCGGCGCCGGCCCGGATCGTGGCCAGCGGCGTGCGCAATTCATGCGAGACGGAGCCCAAAAGGGCGGTCTTGAGCCGGTCGCTTTCCTCCAGCACGGCGGCCCGCGTCTCCGCCCGCGAGGCGCGCAACCGCTCGACGATGAGGGCGGTCTCGCCGGCGAAGGTGCGCAGCAAGCGCTCATCTCCGGGCGATAGCGGCCCAGCCGGCCAGACCTGGATTTGGCCGAAACTGCCTCGCGCGGAACGGATGGCCTCGGTCCGCGCCGCCGGCCCGTCGACCAGCGCGCCTTCGGGCGCGCGGCATAGGACGGGCGCGCTGTTGGGATCAGCCTGCAAGGTGACCTCGACCGTGGATTCGAGAATTTCGCGCAACCGGCCGGCCAGCGTGCGCGCAATTTCCCCCGCGTCGCGGGTGCTGATCAGGGCCAGGCTGAGCTCATAGAAACGCGACGCGTCGCGCTCGCGCTGCTCCGCTTCGATTGCGCCGCGCCGGGCCCGCCCGAGCAACCGGCTGATCACCAGCGCGACCGCGAGGAATACCGCCAGGGCGATCGAATCGGTCGCGCTGCTGACCAGTAGTGACAGGCGGGGCTCGATAAAGAAGAAGTTGAAGCACAGGAACGCGGCAATCGCTGCCGCCGCGCTTGGGTAAAAACCCGCCCATTGTGTGGTCAGGCTGATGGCCAGCAGGTAGGCCAAAACGACGATGGGCAGATTGAACCAGGCAGGGTTGGATGACTGCAGCAAGAGCAGCAGGCCAGTGACAGCCCCGACAAAGACGCTGCCGAGCAGAAACTGCGTGATCGTTGGTCGATTGAGCGCGAAACGCATGTCGGATTGATCATAACGCCTGGCGCAGAATCTCACGCGAAGGCGCGAAGGCATGAAGGCGGGTGACAAAAACCCGTATCATGGCCCCCTTTCAATGCGCCGTACCGGCAGGCCCGATTGGGTCTGCCTGGTCGGCTGGAGGGAACGCTATGGCGGATGACACTACTAAAGGAAAAAACGACATTTTCAAACTCGCGGTCGCGATTCTGATCGCGCTGGTGGCCGTCTCCGCCGCAATTGGCGGCGGGCGGGCGGGCTTCCTCAATACCGAGGACGGCGAGCTGACCCGGACCGGGGTCCTGAACAAGACCCGCCAGAATCAGATCAACCTCAGCCATCAGTTGACGGCCATGGATCAGGCCCTCTACGCCCAGCAGTACGTCGAACAGGAACGCCTCGCCGAACTGACCCGCCAGAGCGCCGTCGAGGCCCGCCAACGGGGCAGGGATGCGGAGGCGCGCGCGCTCGAGGTTCAAGCGGATGCAAATGGCCGGATGCAGACCCATTTGCGCAACTACTTCTATGCCGACTATCGGACCGACAAGGACGGCTATGACGAGGATCAGCTCAACAGCGATTTGAAGCTTTCGCTCAGCGCGCGCGAATACCGCGGGCTCAAGCCGGAGAGCTACATTGCGCGCGGAGATGCCCGCGGCCAACTGGCCATTGACATCATGCTCGCCCTGGTGGTCATGGCCGGGTCTCTGCTTCTATTTGGCCTGGCCGACATGGCCTCTTCGCGGATCAAGTACGCCTTTGCCGCCCTCGGAGGCATCGTGCTGGTGATCGGGGTGTATCTCATCATTCAGGCCCGCTGACGCGCGACAGGAACACCGTCATGACTCAATCAAACCTCGACCCCGCCGCGCCGCCCAGTGGACAGCCCCGGACGCGCCGCGCGCCTCTGACGTTTACGAATGTTATCACCCTGCTCATTCTGGCCGTCACGATCTGGACGGCCTATTTGGCCTGGATCCAGTCGGTCGATGGCGATCGCCGGGGCGACGCCGCGCGCGACTCGCAGGTGGCGTCGCTTAACGCGCTGGCCGATCACAACACCGCCCTTCAGCGCGGCTCGTTCGAGGCTCGCCTGCTGGCCCGTTATGACGAGCTGACGATTCAGGCCGCCGGGCGAAAATCCGCGGCGGAGACCTTTCGCGCCAGCGGCGACCTGTTCCGGGCCAAACAGGCTGAAGCGGAGGTCGAGCGCCTGCACGCGGCGCGCGATACTGTGCGGCCTTTCAGCCCGATCTTCTCCGACACGGCCATCCTGGACGCCAATGGGCGCCCCAATCTCACCGAACGTTATGCGGGCCTGTTCGAGCCGGCCTATCGCAGCGAAGAAGCGCAAATCGTCCTTTCCCGCCAATCGAGCGTCGTGTCGGTCAAGACCGATACCTATACCCTTCTGATCACGATCGCGGCCCTGTCGCTGTTTCTGTTCGGCCTTTCGCTGACCCTCGAGCGGCGGGCGATCCAGGTGTCGTTTGGCGCGCTCGGCGCGCTCTTTGTGATCGGCAGCATCGCCTGGTTCGCCGCGGTCCGCGCAGCCCCCGAGCCGACGCTCACCGATGGCGCCATGGCGGCGTTTGCGAAAGGCCGGGTGGCGGCCGCGCAGGCCAAGCCCGACGAGGCCATCAAGCACTTCAGCGTGGCGATTGACAAGGCTGGCAGCCCATCCGGCTACGCCCGCGCTCATCTGCGGCGCGGTGAGAGTTATCTTGCCACGAAACAGGTTGACAAAGCCCTGGCTGACTTCAGCGCGGCGATCGCCCTTGATCCGTCGCCGGATGCGTATGCCGCGCGCGGTCATGCCTATCTCGATAAACGCGCCTTCGCCCAGGCCGAAGCCGACTATCAGCGCGCGCTGGACGCTTCGCCCGAGTCGGACGACGACACGAGCAACCTGGGCTGGGCTCAGTACGAGGGCGGGAAGCTCGACCCGGCCATCGCCAACTTCCGCAAAGCGATCAAACTCAATGACCAGTTTCCGCTCTACCGCTTCAATCTGGGGGTTGCTCTGCTGGCCAAACGCGACATGGCCGGAGCGACCCAGGCCTACACCCAGGGGCTCAAGCTTGCCGAGGAAAAACCGGTCGAGCTGACCGGCTGGCAACTGGAGGGGGCAATCGATGATCTGAGCGCGCTGACCGCGGCGCCCGCGTCTGCCGGGGACGCCAATCTGAGCGGCGTGGCCCGGTCGATGCTCGGCGCGTTGCGGACCCGCCTAGCCCAGGTTGGCGGCCGCCTCGACGAAATCGTGGTCGCCTCGAAAATGAACGGGAACACGCCGGCCGATGCGCTCACGGTGGTTGATCCCGGGACAAAGGCGCTCTTCATTGCCTTTGACTACACCGGCCTGGTGGATGGCGCGCGGATCGGGACGCGGGTCTTTCGGAATGGGGTGAGGGCGCCTGAGCTGTCGGTCGAGGATTCGGTCTGGGACAAGGGCTCCGATGGTTCGACCGCGCTGCCCATTTTGGCGCCCGGGGCGGGCTTCGCGCCAGGTGGCTATCGGGCCGAGATCGTTGCGGACGGAAAAGTTCTCGGGTCAGCGAGCTTTCGAGCCCGACCCACGGGCGCCCGGTTTGGCAGCGTCACCTTTTCCGAGAAACTCAAGGCGAGCGGGGAGCCGGATGACCCCAGCTATCTCTACGCGGCGGGAGTCCAGCAGATCGTCGGCGTGTTTGACTTTGCCAACATGCTGAATGGCGTGAAGTGGTCAGCTCTGTGGTGGCGCGACGACGAGGAGATCGACACCGCCGCGAAGCCGGCCTGGACGATGGGCGTGAACGGTGTGGCCTCGGTGACCCTGTCCAGCGACAAGCCCCTGGCCCCCGGCGCCTACTCCCTGGCGCTGCTGGTCGAGGGCGATGCGCTTCAGGAAGCCAGCTTCCGGATCGTCGAAGTCAGCGACCAGCTCGGCGACGTGTCATTCAGCGCCGAGATCGACGAAAAGAGCCAACCGGTCGAGGCCAGCGAAGTCTTCGAGCCCGGGACGCGCCAGATCTACGCCTCGTTTGATCACGAAGCCGTCGCCGCGGGCACGCCCTGGTCGGTCATTTGGTACAAGGATGGCGCTGTTCTGTCGCGCGTGGACAGCGCGTGGCGCGCCCCAAAGGCAGGCCGGACCTGGGTGCTTTTGAGCGACCAGCAGACACTTTCCCCGGGCGAGTACGATCTCGAGCTCGTGATTGGCGGGAAGGTCGGCGCGATCGCGTCGCTGGTCGTCGCGGAGCCATAAGCGCTACTGCGCCGCGCAGGCCAACTGCGGCATCAGCGCGGATAGCTTGGCATGGGCGGCCGCCCGGCAATCCGGGTTGAGGGCGATGGCCAGCATATCGGCCAGCACGCAGGCCACCCGCCAGGTCTGCTCGAAGTTGTCGGTCCGAGGCGCCTCGGCGATGTATCCAGAATGGATGGCGGCCCGGTCCGTCGGGCAGCGAAAGCGCCTCAGATCGTGGACGGGATGGCTGAAATACGCGTCGCCAAAATCGATGATACCGGCGAGGGATTTGCTGGCCGGATCGATGAAGACATGCTCGGGGCCGGGATTGCTATGCAGGGCCACCCAGGCATCCACCTCCGGAAGCGCCTGCATCGCCAACCGGGCCACCCGCTCGGGGCTCATGTCAAACGTCCAGACCTCAGGCTTTCGGCCGACGTAGGCGAGCGCGTCATCAAATTGGCCGCCGAAGCGCCAGCGCACATCCACCGGCGTGTGGTCGCCGGGGATCAGCCGGCTCTCGAACAGGCGCGAGTCGAGCACGGGATCCGGCGCGTCGGGCTGGATGTAGAAGTCCTTTGCCATGCAAATAAATTCTCCATGCGTCGGCGCTCAGGCGGATTTCCAGTCCCAGCCGGCCGCCTCCAATTCCAACAGTGCGGCGAACCGCCCGCCGCGTTTGACCAAATCATCGGGCGTTCCCTCTTCGAGAATCCGGCCATCTTCGACCACCAGCACCCGGTCAGCCTCGCGGGCGGTGGCCAGCCGGTGGGCGATGATCAACACGGCCCGGCGGGAGGTGGCCGCGTCGTTGCGCAGCGCGGCCCGAAACGCGGCATCGCTGGCGTGGTCGATCGCGGCCGTGGCTTCATCGAGCAGCAGCACCGCCGGCTGCCGGACAAGGGCGCGCGCCAGAGCAAGCTGCTGGCGCTGGCCCGCTGAAAGTGGCGCGCCGGCATTTCCCGCCCCGAGGCCGGTGTCGTAGCCGTCCGGCAGCGCGGAGATGAAGGCGTGCGCGCCGGCGGCGATCGCCGCGGCTTCAACCGCGGCCTGGGGGATGGACGGGTCGCCCATGGTCAGGTTATCGCGCACACTGCCGGTGAAAAGCTGCAGCATCTGGGGCACAACGCCCAGAAGGTGGCGCCTAGTGTCATCCGTCATTCCCCGCGGATCGGCTCCGGCCACCCGCGCCACGCCTGACCAGGGACCATACAGCCCGCCGGCCAGATGGGCGATGCTGGTCTTGCCTGCCCCGGTCCGGCCGACCAGCGCCACGTGCTCGCCCGCCCGGACGGATAGCGACACCCCGCGCAACACCGGGCGATCTTCGATGTAGCCAAAGGTCACATTCTTCAGTTCGATCAATGGCGCGTCATCCCGAAGCGGGCGGACCTCGCCGGCGGGTCGATCCGCCGGCGGCGCGTCGGCCGGCAGGGACAGCACCTGGAAGACGCGCTCGGCGCCCGACAATGCGCTCTGGACGGTCTGCCACTCCTCGCCAAGCGCCGCAATCGGGGTGAAGAAGCGCCGGAAAAGCAGCACGAACGCGGCCAGCGCGCCGATCGTGATCCCCCAACCGGCCAGCGCTCCCTGAGCGCCCGCGAAAAGCAAAACGGTCACAATCAACGCGGCCAGGACGACCATCAAGGGGGTGTAGACGGCGGAATAGCGGCTGGCGGACACATACGCATTCAACGTGTCCTGAAGCCTGGCCCGAAACCGGAGCGAGAAGAATTCAGCCTGCCCGAACGCGCGGATCATCTCGGCCCCGCCGAGGGTCTGCTGCAATTCGGTGTTGAGCGCGCCGACGGCCCGCCGGTTGGCCCGCTCCGCCCTCAGCACGCGCCGTTGAATGACGCTGGTCAGGGCCAGCAGCGGCGGCACCGACAACGCCGCGATCAAAGTCAGGGCAGGGCTCAGGACCAGCATCGTCAGCGCGATCGTCGCCAGCCGGGCCATATCGGCGATCAGGTTCGCAATCCCGGACGAGAACAGCGTGTCGATCGTGTCGATGTCGGCCGTGCAGCGGCTGATGATGTCGCCCAGCGGGGTGACATCGAAATACCGGGTTGGCAATCGCTGCAAGTGGGCGAATAACCGAATACGCAGCGCCCGCAACGCGTTCTGGGCGGCGATCGCGGTGAGGTATCCCGACCCGAATCCCAGTCCCTGCGCCCCGGCCACCGCGAGCAGATACAGCCCGCCCAACGCCAGGAGATTGTCACCGCCCCCCGCCGCCAGCTGGGTGTCCAGCACACTCCGGACGATGAGCGGCGGCGCGACCTCGAGCCCGGCGCTGGCCAGCACAATGACCGCGATGAGGATCAGGAGGGGGCGCTGGGGGGCAAGCAGCGACGCGACTTGCGCGATGGTCAGGCTGCGCTCCGCGGTCATGGCGTGGCCTCCGCAGCCAGGGCCGCCTGAGCCCTGAATATCCGGGCGTACAGGCCGCCCGCGCCGATCAGACCGGAATGAACGCCCTGTTCGGCCACCCGCCCCTCGCTCAGCACGACGATGTGATCGGCCTGGGGGAACGCGGCCAGGCGATGCGAGCACAGCACGATCGTGGCGCGCTGCCCGGGCGGGGCGTCCTCGCCAAAAGCCGCGCGCAGGCCGGCGATGATCCGGGATTCGGTATTCACGTCGACGGCCGCGAAAGGGTCATCCAGGATCAGCAGCCGGGGCCAGTGGACGGCGGCCCGGGCCAGGGCGATCCGCTGGCGTTGCCCGCCCGAGACGCGTATTCCGCGCTCGCCGATCTCGGTCTCGACCCCGTCCGGAAGGGCCGCCAGATCGTCATCCAGGGCGGCGATCGCGGCGGCCTGCCCGACCTCTGCCGTGGTCCGCCTAACGCCCATCTGAATGTTCTCGCGGGCGGTGCCTGAGAACAGAAAGGGATCCTGGGGCAGATAGCCGATCTCGCCGATCCGCCGCGCGGGTGGCTCGCCGTCCAACAAAATACTTCCACCCGCGAGCGGATACAGCCCGAGCAGGGCCCTGGCCAGCGCGCTTTTGCCGGCGCCCACGGGTCCGGTCACGGCCACAAACGCCCCGGCCGGGAATTCGAGTGACACATCGCGCAGCGCGGGCGCGCCGCTCTCGAGACCGTGGGCGAAGGTCACCTCCCGCAGCGACACGGACAGGCCGCCTCCGGCCCGGCCCACAGGTTGGCTATCTCGGTTGGTCATGGCCGCCCCGGCCAGATGGCCGGCCCGGAACGAGGCAAAACGCTGTTCTCCGGCCGTTGGGCGGGCGGGCGCGAGGAGTGTCTTCAGCCGGGCATAGGCGGACCCGCCGGCCTGGATCGAGTTGACCAACTGCGGGACCCGAAAACCGCGCCCTGAGAAACGCAGGAACAGATCGAGATACGCCACGAACACGCCGAGCGTCCACGCGCCGGCGATCACCCGCCCGCCGCCGAGCACGATCACCAGGACGACCCCGGCGGTCATGAGGGTGGTGTAGACGCCCGGCAATAGGGCCTGGGGCCGGGCGGCGGCCAGATTCGCGCTGGCTTGAGCGCCCGCAAGCTGTTCGATGCGGGCCTGGGCCGTGCCGGTCATGCCCAGCAGGCGCGACACCCGGATGCCCGACAGGCGTTCCTGGATGCCGGAGGTCAGCGCGCTGTTGGCCGCCCGGGCCGCGGTAGTTCGGGCCCGAATCCAGCGCCCGGACGCCCAGGCCAGCGCCATCGCAAAAGGCACCGGCGCCAGCGCCAGCAAGGTGAGCGGCGCGTCAATGAC
The DNA here is from genome assembly GCA_046594095.1 of Anaerolineae bacterium. Lineage (GTDB taxonomy): Bacteria > Chloroflexota > Anaerolineae > J036 > Brachytrichaceae > Brachythrix. The sequence continues at coordinate 12,713 of JBKJQK010000237.1, forward strand.
GAGCATGGCGACCAGAAGCGAGAGGAGAAACAGGAGGGTGTCCCAGGTTTCGATGATGACCTCGCGCACACCGACGCCGAGTGTTTCAACATCGCCGATGACGCGGGCCATGATGTCGCCGATGGGCGTGGCATTTAGCCGGGCCATCGGCCAGGCCAACACGCCGCGCAGGGCGTCGGCGCGCAGGTTGGCCCGGATGCGGGCATTAGCCGTCATCAGCCACCAGCGCTTGCCAACCCGGGGCAACTCGGTGGCCAGCGTGCCCGCCACAAACAGGGCCACCGAAAGGGTGAGCGCTTCGAGCGAGGCGCTGCCCTGCGCGAATTGCGCGGCGGTGTCGATCGCCCGCCCGAGCAGGAGCGCGGGCAGCACCACCGCGGTGTTCATGACGATGCCGGCCAGGGAGCCAAGGATGAGCTGGCCGCCCGTCTGGCGATAGTACGGGCGGAGCTCCCAAAGATAGTGACTCATGGCTTATCGACCTAACCGCCGGGCATCATAACGCGACGCTTGGATGCTTGCGGAATCCGCTTGAATCCCTAGAATTGATGAGTGCCGCCGGCTGGGCGGCAAGCGTAGAACCCCGCGCCTTGCCGCGCGGAAAATGGGGGCACGGACAGCATGGATAAATTCGGGGGGAAATCCGACCTGCAACGGGGCGTCTTGGCCAGGATTGCGATGGCGGCAGGCTTGCTTCTTGCCGGGATCGGCGGGAGCGTCACGCTTCCGTCCGCGGGAACGGCGCCTAAGATTCCGAGCGCCGTCAAAGCGCCGCCGGAATCCGTTGCCCGGACGGCCTCGTCCGCCGGAGGGGTTGCCCTGGAAGGCGCCACAACGTTGCCGTATCTCGTCCTCGATCCGCCCCAGGCGGGTCCCGGCCAAGTTGTCCTGGTCTACGGGCGAAACTTTTGCCCGACCCGCGACTGCGGGCTCGTGACAGTCACTCAGGATGGGGCCGCTGTCGCTGAAAAGATCGAGGTTGCCGAGGGCGGAGCCTTTACTACGCGGTTTGCCGCAGCGAGCGCGTTTGGCCCGCATGAGATCGCGGCGGCGCAGGCTGGCAAGTCTGGCTCCCTCCGCGACGCGAAGGTCCTTATTGTGGGCAAGGTTGAGACCGAAAGCAGCCGCGACGAGGAACCCAAACAGCGGGAATATTTCCCGCCTCCTCCCCCATCGGATCTTCCTCGCCCGGAGACGGCCCTCGCGACTGAATTCCAACCCAATATCGGCTGGGGCGGGCGGGCGGTTGCCATCGATGTCAGCCCGGCGGACGCGAGCGAGGCCTGGGCGGCGGCTGAGAGCGGCGGCCTGTTCAAGACCACAAACGGCGGGGCGAACTGGTCGCACTACGCCAACACGGGCCAATTCCGGATGTTCGATGTCAAATATGTGGGCGCGAGTGGCCAACGGGTAATCGCCACCTCTTTCTATGACTCGCGCGCGGTGAACCAGGGCGGCATCCTACTCACCGGCGATGGCGGCGCGTCGTGGTATCACCCCGCCTCGGCTGAGGTGACCTGCTTTGGGGTGACCCGCGCGGCCGCTTATGGCATCGCCTATGTCGCCTCCGCCAACGAGGTCTACGTGGGCACCGACTGCGGCCTGGCCATCAGCCGTGACGGCGGCAACACCTGGACGCACGTCTCGAACTGGAGTCCGAGCTCGAACCCGGGCACCCACTCCGTGACGGCCCGGCCCGGTGTTTCCGGCAGCATCGTCGACATCTGCGGTCAATATGGTCACCGCCGCTCGATCAATGGCGGCGTGAGCTGGACGACGTCGACGACCCTCCCGGGGGTGTGTGGGACAGGCGAGGTCCACGCGATCGCCACGTCCCCGATTGAATCCAACGTCTTGCTGGCCACGACCTTCGCGGGTGGCGTGCTGCCGTGCCCCGTAGTGCTAAATGATCACCGCGTCTTCGAATCCGACGACGGCGGCCTGACCTGGACGCCGATCTCGGCCCAGTGGTGCCCGAACCGCCCAACGTTCGTCTTTACCCACCTGTCGCGTGACAACAACCCCACCCACTTCGACGCGTATATCGGAGATGGGGTCAATATGCCGCGGCAAACATGCCTGAGCGGTGGCCCCGGCCTGCGTTGCGCGCCGGGCGGATGGATAAACGTGACGCTCAGCCACGCGGACCCGAACGGGATGGCCTGGGGGCCGAGTGGCAATTGCCCAAAATATGTGGTCAACGACGGCGGCCCATCCACCACCGCCGATTGCGGCGCGACCTGGACGGCGGTGGGCGGCGGCAACGCGGGCTTCCACGCTTTACAGCTTTACGAGGTGGCCAATCAGATCCATCCCGGCGCAACGGATGTTTATTTCGGCACGCAGGACAACAGCCTGTGGGCATCCAGCGACAGCGGGGCCACCTGGACGGCAAACACATGTTGCGAAGGTTTTTTTCTGCAGATGGCGCGAAACACCCCCGTCTCCGCCGGGCAGACCATCGCCTATGTCGCTTGCGGGCCTTGCAGTAACGGCGGAAGTGGCCCTCTATTTTCCGGTGAATACAACTGGAACAACCCGCCTGGCGGCGGCGGAAATCCTGTTTATGTTGCCGCAGGTGTTTATCTGCAGTGGAGCGTGCCGAGCGCGCCCACCAGCACCGTCTCGCAGTTGTACTTAACAACCAATACGGGCGGATTATGGACGCCGGTCGCCGGCGCCACGATCGCGGAGTCTTTGTGGGGATTGCCGCTTCAATCCGGCGCAGCGGCCAATCCCACCCTGATTCAGGCGTTCCAACGCGCCGGTGGCGGGCTTGGGCTCAGGAGAATCGTGAATACCCGGTCAGGCAGCCCGGCCGTCAGCGCGGATCGTTTCCCGGCCGGCGATGTATTTTTCTATTGCATGGGCCAGGGCACGTTTGTCTGCCCGGCCGTGTTCGGGGTCAACCCAGCCGACCCCAATCACATCATCGTCGCCGACAAGGTGAGCGGGGTGATGAAGGTGACCCGCAACGGCGGCGGGCTCTGGGAGACCGACTTTGGGCTGACTGACTTGATCCAGCAGCACGGCCAGAAGCAATTCCTCACCCGCAACGCCATCCTGCAGCCGCACGTCATTCAGTGGGATCCGGCCAACACGTCGCGGATCTACGTCAGCACCGACGAGGCGGGGACGATTGCCAGCTTTGATTCCGGCGCGACCTGGGCCCGCCTGAATCAAAGCACCGGGATCGTCAATGGCAGCAATTTCGCTTTCGATGAAGCGCGGGGCCGGGTTCTGGCGGCCAGTTATGGACGCGGATTGTGGCAACTCGATCTCGGAAAGGCGGACTTTGCCATCGCCAAAAGCGCGCCCGCCATTGCGGGCGCTCAGATCCGCTACGTGATCACCGTCACGAACAATGGGCCGCTGGTGTATGGTGAAAACGCCATTTTTTCTGATACGCTCCCGGCCGGGACGACATTTTCGCGATTGAGCGGCCCGGACCCCACATCCGGTTGGGTGTGCGTGACTCCGGCCGCCGGAACCAGCGGCACCGTGACCTGCCGACATGCCAATCTATTCAGCACAAGCGGCCCGCAGGTCTTCGGGCTTGTGGTCAATGTCAGCCCGGTGGTCGCCAGCGGCGCTCCGATCTGCAACACCGCTTTCGCCCGCTCGGACATGCTGGACACGAACACGGGCGACAACTCGGCGACGGCTTGCTCGACGATCCAGAAGATCATCGTGGACCGGGGCGACGACGCGAATGTGACGACCTGCTCGGCGGCGCCCAATGATTGCACGTTGCGCGGGGCGATCAACAAGGTCCATTTGCTGGGCGGAACCGGGCTGGCCATCCGCTTCGATCCTTCGGTCACCCAGGTGAACCTGACCGCGGCGTTGCCGGCGTTAACGGCAACGGGGACGACCATCGCCGGCGCCAATGGCGTACCGCTCATTGATGGCGCGGGGATGGCCAGCGGCGACATGTTCTCGATCAACACGAGCGAGGCCCGGATCAGCGACCTGAGCCTGGTGAACGGCGCGCAGTCGGACATTCACGTGCTGGGCGGCGCCCGAAACGAGATCGACCACAACTTCCTTGGCACGCCGTTGCCGCTGGCGGGCACGTGCGCGCCGGGGGGTGTGACCCGCAACAGCGGCTCCGGGGTGTATGTTGATTCGGCGGCGACCGCGAGCGGCTCGACATCGGTGTGGGTGTATGACAACACAATCGCTTGCCACGCCAACTATGGCGTGTTGTCCTTTGGAGGCGACGACGTCAAAATCGGGGTCACGCCCGATGGCACGGATGGGCGGAACTGGATCGGCACGAACTCTGGCAACGAGGTTCTGCCCAACGGGGTTGGGGCCGGCCTGATCGCAAACGGCGCCAACGGCGCGCGCCGAAATACGATTCAAAACAATGTGATTGCCAACAATAACTACACGGGGGTCTGGCTGAACGGCACAGGCAACAACAACATCAACAGCACGGCCAGCAACAATATCGCCCGGAATGTCGTCCTCAACAACGGCGTCCAGAATGGCGCGGGCGGGATCTACCTGAGCGCCGGCGCGTTCTGGAACGGCATCGGCGGATCGAATGATGGCGACGGCAACCTCGTGTATGGCAACAATGGCGATGCCATTTCGATCTACGATTCGGATCTCAACGGCATTCTGGGAAATACGCTCGGGGCCGCCGATCCGTTGCTCAACCACAATACCGGGAGCGGGGTGTATGTCAGCAATGGTGACGGGAACTCGGTGGGCGGGCTTTTCGTCCTTTTCGGCGTGCTCGAGCGCGGGAACACCATCGCAGGCAACGATGAGAATGGCGTCCGATTGTTCAATGGCACGCGCAATTCCGTCGTGACAGGCAACTGGATTGGCAGCACAGGCGCGGGCGCGCGCCGGGCCAATGGCCAGAGCGGAATCCTCATCGATAGCGGCGCGTACAGCAACACCGTCGGCGGCGACACGCTCGCCCGGGTCAATGTCGTCGCCGGCAACGATGGAAGCGGCGTGCGCATGTCTGGCGGCGCGACCATGAGCAACACCGTGCGGTTCAACGACATTGGGGTCAACAGCGCGCTGCTGGCGACCCTCGCGCCGGCACGGGAGCGGCGGACCGCGCCCGCGGCGAGAGAGACCCTGGCGTTACCCAACTCCGGCTATGGCGTGCTGATCGAGGCCGGCGCGCATGACAACAGCGTTTCGAATGGAAACTGGATCGCCGATAACGCTCTTGGCGGAATCAGGCTCGCCAGCGGCGCGACGCGCAACCAACTCGGCCCGGACAATCTGCTCTTCAACAACGCCAGCTCGGGGATCGAGCTGAGCGGCCCGGCAACAGCCTGGAACGTGGTGCTGACTTCCACCACGCACCACAACGCCCGCGACGGCATCGAGGAGTGGGGGGGCGCCCATGACAACGCATGGGTCGCCACTGTCGCGTACGCCAATGGCGGTCTAGGCATAGACAAGGCGGCCGAAGACTTCTATGGCAATGACCCGACGGCGGGTTGGCCGGTGATCACCTCGGCGCAACGCAGCGCGGGAAACATCACGCTGTTGGGAACGAGCGATGCGACTTACGGCGATTTCCTCAGCGCCAACACGACCCGGGTGTTCGTCTTCAGCGGCGGGCTTGACCCAAGCGGTTATGGCGAAGGGCAAACGCTTGAGCGCGAGGTCTCGACGGACGCCAATGGCGTTTGGCAGGCCACGTTCACCGAAGGCGCGACGGCGAAATGCTATTCGGTCTACAAACGTTCGACGGGCTACTTCTTCTCGATCCCGGGGTTCGTGAACTACGACTATGGCTCGGAGTTCAGCCCGTCGACGTGCGCGCCGAGGGCGTTTCTGCCGGCTGTGGGGCGGTAGTGGCGACCCTGGACCGCCGAATCTAATATCTCACGCGAAGGCGCGAAAGGTTTTCATTTTCTTCGCGGCGTCGCGTGAGAAAGGATGAAACTCTTCGCGCCTGCGCGTGAGGCTACGACGGCAGGCTCACCACCGCGCCGGGCTTGTGCTCGACGCTGTGACCGCGGGTCATGACCAGCACATTGCCCACACCCATCACTTCCCAGGTCTCGCCCGGGCGTCCGACCAGGGCGGTGTTCTCGTCCACCCCCAGCGCGTAGGCGTCGGCGTTCAGGTTCTTGCGCAGGGTTGCCACCGCGATGTTGCGGGCCGGCAGGCGATCGAAGTGGGGGAGCAACACACAGTTGGGCAGGATGCCGAACCCGGCCCCAAAGTGCGGGTTGAGCGAAAAGCGCTCGGGCAGATACTGGCCGAGGATCATCGCCCCGGCGCTGCAGCCGGCCAGCGACGCGCCCCGGGCGCGGGCTTCGAGCACGGCCGCGCACACCGCGGATCCATCCAGCGTGCGGTGCAAATAGCCCGGGCTTCCGCCCGAGAAGTAGATGAAGTCAGCGGCCCGGATGGCCTCGGCATACCCGGCGTCGTCGGCGCTGGCCCGGTCGATGACCGGCAGGGCCTGGACCTCGGCTCCCAACCGGACGAAGTGGGCGACGCCCATCCCCATCCACTTGCCAACGCTGACCGGGCCCTCCTGGCCGGCCGCGGTCGGCAGGCAGACCACCCGCGGCTGCGGTTTGCCGGTATTTGCGAGCAGCCGCCGGTCGATGGCGTCCATGACCGCCAGGTATTCGCCGGAGCCGACCAGGGCGAGCAGGCCAGGTAGATCAGGCATAGGTGGGGAGCCAGTCGCCGTGGGCGTCTATCAGATCGTCGACCAAATGCCAGATCTGATCCAGATCGAGTTCGGCGGCCGTGTGCGGATCGAGCATGGCCGCATGATAGATGTGTTCGCGTTTTCCGGTCAGGGCGGCTTCGACCACCAGCGACTGGACGTTGACGTTGGTCTGCATCATCGCCGCCAGGTGCGGCGGGAGCGCGCCGATCCGGGTGGGCTGCAGTCCATTCCTGTCGACCAGCACGGGCACTTCCACACAACAGCCATTGGGCAGGTTGTCGATCAGCCCGCGATTGGCGACATTGCCATAGACGACCCGGGGCGTCCCCGTCTCTTGACTGTGGATGATGAGCGAGCCGTACTCGTGGCTGCGCTGGACGGCGATGTCGCCGCCCGCTTCGAGATATGCCCGCATCTTCTCCCAGCCCGCGATCTGGTTCTCGCAGCGGGTGATGTACTCATCCAGGGGAATGTTGAACTCCTCGATCAGATCCGGCCGGTCGCGTTTGATGAACCACGGGCCGTACTCCGAGAAATGCTCGGACGACTCGGTGACGAAATAGCCGGTCCGCTTGAGCATCTCGTAGCGCACCCGGTTCCAGTCCGGAACTTTGCCGTCGGCGAGGACCTTTCGCAAGCGCGGGTACAGGTCTTCGCCGTTGCGCTCGAACCGGAGATAGAAGGCGTAGTGGTTGATCCCAGCGGCGATGTAGTTGATCTCTTCGACTGGGATGCCGATGTCGCGGGCGAGCTGCTCGGCGGTGCCCTGGACGCTGTGGCATAGCCCGACGGTCTTGATTGTCGAAGCCCGGCTGATCGCCCAGCAGTTCATCGCCATCGGGTTGACATACTGCAGGAAGGTGACTTCCGGGCATACCCGCTCCATGTCGCGGCACATGTCGAGCAGAACCGGAATGGTCCGCAGCCCGCGCATGATCCCGCCGACCCCGAGCGTGTCGGCGATCGTCTGGCGCAGGCCATATTTCTTGGGTATTTCGAAGTCGACGACGGTGGACGGCTTGTATCCGCCGACCTGAATCATGCTGATGGCGTAGTCAGCGCCATCGAGGGCCTGAGCGCGATCGAGGGTGGCGCTGATCCGAGGCTTAGCCCCGAGCGCCTCGGCGACCTTGCGGGCGACGACCTCGCTGGTTTGCAGCCGCTGCGGATCGATGTCAAACAGGGCGATTTCGGATTCGGCCAGTTCAGGGAAGCTGAGGATATCGCCGAGCAGGTTCCTGGCAAATACCGTGCTGCCCGCGCCGATCAAGGTGATTTTGGCCATTACGGCATCGAGTCTATCAGGAATGCAGAAACTAGAATTCAGAACGCAGAAAGCCGACTGTGGTACCCATTTCTGCATTCTGAATTCACCAAGTCCGCTTTTCCCCGACTTGCCTACAATCATTTTTATGCGCCGCCCGGGCGAGGTCGGCGCGACTCTGCCAATGCTGCCCGATTACTCCTCGCAGAGTCGTATATGAGACACGCGCGGGACGATGAGAGAACCGGCGTCAAGCCCCGTGATAAAACTGCGTGACATGGATTGACTCTCATAACGAAGCAGTGCGCTTCCTAAGTCAGATGGCGATCACAGGTTTGATTGGCCCCGGCGCGATGGCGCCTTCATCCCGGCCGCTGGCGGGTTCCTTTCCGGCTTCTCGCCCATCGGGCCACCCTGGGCCAATCAATGTTGACAGGGGCCGGTGTGACCCCGCTCGAGGTATCGAGACAGAGACCAGAGACACGGAGAGCGACCCGCAATGCATAAACTGATTAAGGCCCTCACCGCTTTTTGTGGCGCCTTTGTGGCCAGCCTCGGCCTGGCCGGTGGCGTTTCGGCTGACACGTATATCGTGGACGATCTGTCGGACCTTCCAGATGTCT
>JBKJQK010000164.1:0-5135 GCA_046594095.1 Anaerolineae bacterium
GATCTGGCCCGGATGCGGGCCCGCGCCCACATCCTCGAAGGCCTGCGCATCGCGATCGAGTTCCTGGATGAGGTGATCCGCATCATCCGCGCCGCCGAAAGCGCGGACGCCGCCAAATCGCAGCTCATGGCTCGTTTTGGGCTGAGCGACCTCCAGACCCAGGCCATTCTCGACCTGCAGCTTCGCCGGCTGGCTGCCCTCGAGCGCCAGAAGATCGAAGACGAATACAACGAATGCTTGCGCCTGATCGCCTATTACGAGGATCTGTTGGCCCACCCAGCCAAGATCCTTGCCCTGGTGCGAGCGGATTGCGAGCGACTGTCCGCGAAATACGGCGACGAGCGGCGCACCCGAATCCTGGCGGATGCCCGCGAAAGCTTTGAGGAGGAGGAGCTGATCGCCGACAAGCACCTGCTGATCTCGCTCACCCAGCGCGGCTACGTCAAGGCTACGCCGTCCGAGGCCTATCGGGCGCAAAACCGCGGCGGGCGCGGATCGAGCGGGATGGCCACCAAGGAAGATGACGAGGTCATGTTCCTGTTCTCCGCCCGTAGCCATGACACGGTCCTGTTCTTCAGCAACTTGGGCAAGGTCTATGCGCTTCGGGCGTATCAGATCCCGGAAGCCGACCGGGCGGCCAAGGGCATGTTCCTGAGCAACTTGATCTCCATTGGCGACAAAGAGCGCATCACGGCTGCGCTGCCTATCAGCAAGGACCTGATGACCGCCGCCCGGGCCGGCGGCGAGGAGGATGAACTGGCCGTTGAATCTGCGGCATCCACCGAGGGCGATCCGACCGAGGTTGATGCGCCGGCGATGGATTTGGATGCAGACCAGGTTGAGAATCCCGAAACCGGCGTGGATGCGGCGCCAGACGCAGTGGCTGAAGAGACGCCGACGCCGGCCGGAAACGGAAAGGCGCCCACGCCAACCCTGGCCATGTGCACCCGCCGAGGCCGGATCAAGCGGGTGGATCTGAGCGCTTTTGCCAATATCCGGGCGAGCGGCCTGATTTGCATGTCGCTGATCGCCGGCGACGAACTGAGCTATGTGCGCCTCACCTCGGGGAGCGAGGATCTGCTGATCGTCACGGCCATGGGCCAGGCTCTGCGCTTTGGCGAAACCCTGGCTCGCCGGATGGGCCGCGGGGCCGGCGGCGTGCGGGCCATGCGCCTCAAGAAAGAGGGCGATTTTATTGCCGGGATGGAGGTCGCGGAGACGGGCGGCTCGCTGCTGACCGTGACAGAGCGCGGCTTTGGCAAGCGCACAACGCTGGATGAATACACTTCCAAGGGTCGCGGCGGCGGCGGGATGCGAACGATGACCAGCAACCTGGACGCCTCCGGGCGTCTCGTCGCCGCCCGGGTCGTCCAACCGACCGACGAGGTCACCATCATCACCGCCGATGGCGTGGCGCTGCGCCAGAAGGTCACCGATATCCCGGCCAGCGGGCGGGCCACCAAGGGTTCCCGGCTGATCAATGTCCGTGAAGGCGACACCGTCGCGAGCGTGGCCCGGTTGATGGAGCAGGGCGCTTAGCTGGTTTGGGTCGCCGCAGCCAGCAAGGCCCGCAAGTAGCCTGTCGCGTAGGCGCGGCCGCGATGTCCGTAGGGCGTGTCGTTGACCAGATGCGGGACATGGTCGTCGATCATGAATCCGTTGAAGCCGGTCTCCTTGAGCTTGCGTACCACGTCGAACATGTTCATGTTACCTTCGTCGATGAAGCACTCCGTGAAGTAATCGCCGCCGCCCTGCACGTCGCGCATGTGGGTGTAGAAGATGCGGCCGGCCCGCCCGAAGTGATCGATGGCGTCCAGCACGCCCGCCCCGCTGCGCATCTCGCTCCAGCAGCCATGGCAGAAGTCGAGGCCGTGGATCTTCGAGGGATGGGTGTCCATCGCCCGCTTGAAGTTCTCGAAGTTCCGGAATAGGCGCGGGATGCCGCCAAGCTTGGGCACGGGCGGATCGTCCGGGTGTAGTGCCATCCGCACGTTGTACTCCTCGGCCACGGGCAGGATCCGCTCCATATACCAGTCGTAGTTCGCCCACATTTCCTCTTCCGAGTATTCGCGGTCATAGGTCAGGGGAGCTTTGCTGGCAAGCGCCATGTCAAACCGATTGCTGATGGCGCCGCCGCGGATGGGCGTCTCGCTGGCGGTTCGCCACACGCCCGTGGCGATGAAGTGATAGCCAAAGATCGGAATTCCGGCCCGGCCCAGATTTCGGATTGTCTCCTGCATGTTGGCCAGTTGTTCTTCCCGGCCGGGCCCGCCCAACATGATCTGGTCGTACCACTTGACCGGCACGTTCTCGATGGCGATCAGGCGAAGACCGCGTTCCTCGGCCCGCGTGCGGAGTTTGAGCAGGTCCATGAACTCGAGCCGGCCTGTGTCCTTCATGGTCTCGGGCAGAAAGTACAGATTCATCTGCACATCCTCAAGTCCGAGCTGGCTGGCAAAGGTCATAAACTCATCGTCGAGCGCGCGGACCTGACCGATGGCGACGCGCATGGGTAGCGTGGAAATGTCAATCATGTTGGAAGTGTGTTTCTAAATGGCGCGCGCCGTGTCAGGCCTTGACGCTTCCCGCGCCTAGGCCCTGCACAACAAAGCGCTGGGCGGAAAAGTAAAGGGCCATGACCGGAATAGCGGCGACGACCGCGGCCGCCATCATCAGTCCCATTCGAACGGTGTCTCCGGTGATGAGATAGGAGGTCGCCACCGGCACCGTGCGCAACTCGGGCGATGTGATGAAGATCAGACCGAGCAGCAATTCGTTCCATGCCCCGGTGAAGGTGAACACCGAGCAGGCAACCAGTCCGGGCGTGGCGAGCGGAAGAACGATTCGAAACAACGCCCCCATCCGGGTTGCGCCGTCCACCATGGCCTGTTCATCCAGGTCGAATGGGATGCTCCGAAAGTAGCCCATCATCAGCCATGTGCTGAGCGGCGCCGCAAACGTGAGATACACGAAGATCAGCCCGAAATGGGTATTGGATATCCCAAGTTGGGCGACGATGACGGCCAGCGGGATGAACAACAGCGACGAGGGAGTCAGATACGAAAACAAAATCAGCCGGGCGGCCCAGTTGCGGCCGCGATATTTGATCCGGACCAGGCTATAGGCCGCCATGGTGCTGATAAAGACCGAGAGGATGGTCGTGGTGCCGGCTACGAAGATGCTGTTCTTGATCGCGTCCAGGAACTTCCATTGCCCGAGCAAAGACTCGTAGTTGATTGGGGTGGGATTCACTGGCAGCAATGACGGCAACCGGTAGATGTCGCGGACCGTCTTGAGCGACGTAATCCCCATAAAGTAGATCGGAAACAGGATGAAGAGCGCCAGCGCGATCAAGAGGCCGTACGCGATCAATTTCTGCGGGAGGGAAAGTCGGGTGACCATTAGTCTTCTCGCTGAAGCAGGTTGACCCCTACAAACGCCAGAATGGCGAAGATAGGCAGGAGCGCGACCGATACCGCGCTGGCCTCGCCCAGCCGCAAAGTTTGCAGGCTGTAGTAGGCCAGGACGGGGAACGTCATCGTGGCATTGCTGGGTCCGCCCCCCGTCAGCAGCCAGATGTTTTCGAAGCTGTTTGTGGTCCAGATCGTGCTCAGCAGCAGGACGACCACAATGACATGCTGGATGCTGGGTAGGGTGATGTGCCGGAAGCGCCGCCAGGCGTTTGCGCCATCCATGGCCGCGGCTTCATACAGTTCGACCGAGACGCCTTGCATGGCGGCCAGGAACGAGATCACCCAGAACGGGAAGCCGCGCCAGAATGAGGCGACGATTACGCTGGGCATGGCGAGCTCGCGGGTGCTTAGAAAGTCAACCTGGGTGCCGAAAAGATCCCCCAGGATCATGTTGAACGCTCCACCCTGGGTGGGGTCAAACATAAATCGCCACAGCAGATACGCCACGAAGGCGGGCATCGCCCACGGTAAGAGCACGAGGCCGCGAAACGCCGTTCGCCCGCGGACAGCCTGGTTCAGCAGCGATGCAATTCCCAGACCGAGGATGAGCTTCATCGATTGCAGCCCGAAGACGAGGGTGATCGTGTTCCGAATGCTCTCCAGGAAGCTTTGCTGAGTGAATAGATACGCGAAGTTTTCAAAGCCGACAAAGTTGACGAGGTCGATTCCCACCCGTTTGTCGGTGAAACTGATGTAGACCGCGAATGCAAACGGGTAGATGACGAGGACAGCGAGGGTGATGAGGACGGGCGCAACCAACGCCAGGCCAAGCCCGGCGTTGCGTTGCGCGAGCGTGAATCGGGAGGGCCTGCCTGGCGTTGATTGCATGCGGGTCAGTCTCTACTTGTTGTTCTTGTCGTAGATCGCCTGGCAGTCCGCCTGAGCTTGCTTGATCGAATCTTCGACGCTCTTCTTATCGACTACGACCCGCTGGATCATCTTCGAGAACAGGAACGTCGAGTTGACCTCGGCCATGGCCAGATTATCTTTTTCCGGATAGTTCGGCGGCGTGCCGTTGAGGGCCAGGTCAAGCAGACCGGCGTGCAAGACGCTGTCCTTGAAGATCGGAGCAGTCATCTGGCTCTTGGCCACCGGCCCGTAGATCGCCTTCGCGTAGTAGTCGGCCATGAACTTGTCGTCCGACAGATACGTCAGCAGATCCTTGGCGAGTTCCTTGTTCTTGCTGGCCGAAGAGATCACCCGGTATTGCAGGCCGGACGGCGCCGTCCGCAGCTTTGGCCCGCCGGGCATGGCGCTGTACTTGCTGCCCTTGGTCAACTCGGCATCGTTCTTGAGGATGTTCAGATACACGCTGCCCGGGTTGGCGATGAAGACCACCTGGCCGGCCTGGTACGCGTTGTTGTCACCCGCGCCGTCCCAGGTGGTGACACCGGGCGGGAACAGACCGGCCGCAAAGGCGTCGGTCACCCAGGTCATGTACTCGCGGGCGGGCGGGGCGTCGATGGTGCACTTCTTGCCGTCGTCATCGGCGATGCGGCCGCCGTAGCCATGGAACACTTCCTGTTGCACCTGGGCGTCGCCGACGTTGCTCAGGGCAAAACCCATTGAGTAGAGCTTGGGCGGCGCGTTCACTTTCTTGGCCATCTCGAGCAGTTCGGCCCAGGTCTTGGGCGCGTTTGGAAAGCCGGCCTTGCTCAGCAC